>NZ_VDHB01000060.1:0-30410 GCF_006227735.1 Testudinibacter sp. 'clade 2' | reverse complement strand
GGCGTAAAATATCAACGGTCGATAAGCGATCAAGCTGCTCCGATTGTGGATTACGGCTTTCGGTGATCAATTGATTCAGTTTTTCCGGCATTCGCCCTCCTCATCTGATGTGGGTGATCGACATTTATGGCGGCTGATCCTTGACTTAATCTGCATTAAATACTAATTTATTCAAAATAATTTAAAATACAAGAATTATTTATTCCATTTGTGAGGCAGCTATGGGTTTTTTAAACAAAATTGAACATCTACTTGGCAGTTATTCCAAAACCGAACTGAAAATTGCCGAATTTATTTTGCAGCACAGCCTTCAAGTCAAAAATCTTTCCTCATCAAAATTAGCCGAAACCATCGGTGTCAGCCAATCAGCCATAATCAAATTCAGCCAAAAATTGGGGCTGCGTTCCTATACTGAATTCAGAGTCGCCATCAGTGAAGACTTGGCACTGAACAGTAAAATCAAATTGCACGACGACATCGGTTTGGACGACAGTTTGGCGACGGTTGCTGAAAAATTGTTTCAGGAAAAACAACAAGCATTGCAAGAAACCTATCGGATTAATTCATTGGGCGTGCTGCAACAGGTGTTGACACGGCTGAACAGCGCCAAGAAAATTTTATTGATTGGCATCGGTAATTCGGCGTTGGTGGCTAAGGATTTTGCTTATAAGCTGAATAAAATTTCGATTACCGCTTTAACCGAAATGGACACCCACGCCCAGTTGGTGCTCAGCCAAACCTTAACCGCTGAGGATTTGCTGTTTGTGATCTCTTTTTCCGGGCAAAAAAAAGAATTGTTGTTAGCTGTTGAAACGGCAAAAGCACAGAATGTGCCGGTGGTTGCGCTGACTTCCGCAAGCTTTAATCCACTGCATCAAGCCGCTGATCAACTGCTGTTTTCGATTGCCGATGAATCGTTGTACCGCAGCTCCTCGATCGCTTCACGCACCGCACAACATGCGATAACCGATCTGCTGTTTATGGGCTTGCTGCAGCAGAATCAACAAACTGCATTGGCGCAAATCGAACGCAGCAAACAACTGATTGCCCGACTATAGTATCGCACTGAAAATAATAGAAAAACCGCACTTTCGCTCGCTGAAGTCACAACAGAGTGCCAATCAGAGATTAAAAGTGCGGTTTTAAGGGGATTCAAAATCCGGATTTCTTAGGCTTTACCGCCCAATTTGCTCACGGTTTCTGCGGTTGTCCACAGATCATTGGCGATCAAACGGAAGTTCACCAGTGCCGCCAAATAGCCGTCACCTTCCGGAATTTTTGGTCCGGCAGTCGCATCTTTCACCACCGTCACTTCAAAACCTTGTTCGATAAATTCACGCAAATGTGATTCGATACATAAATTTGCCGCCATGCCTGCCAAAATGACTTGATCTACGCCTTGTTTACGCAGTTGCAGTACCACATCGTTGGTTTCCGGACCAAATACTTTATGCGGACTGGCAATAATCGTTTTGCCGTCATAGATATACGGTTTGTACTCTTCCATAAAATCTGCTCCTGACCCTTCAAAACCTTCCAAGGTATACGGTCCTTTACGCGCAAACATGCCGCTGTCGTGCATAAAATGTTCGCCCGGACCACCAAATTTCCACGAATGATCCACCGGATAATAATAGTGTGGCGAAACCACCACCGGAATCTCCGCCGCTTTTGCAGCTTTAAACAGGTTTTCGATATTCGGCACAGTGTTATTGCGGGTAATACTTTCGCCCATCACGCCCCAGCTGATTCCTTTCGGGCTTAAAAAATCCACTTGTGGATCAACCACCACCAATGCAACCCGTTTTTTATCCAGCTTCATACCGTGACGCGGCATGCCGTATTGCTGCGGCTCTGCATAGGGATCAGCTGCTTTATTTTCTTTAGCTGTTGCCACCGCACTTAAGCCCATTGCGCCTAATGCCGTTGCCGCCATTGCGATTTGTGATCCTTTGCCCAGTACCTGACGGCGTGTAGTATCGATTTGTTGTGCTTTATGCTCATTACTCATAGTAATCACCTTTTTTTCATTGACTAATTAATTTGAAAACCCAAGAATATTTGAAAGACCAAGAGTGCTTCACACCTTGATGAAATATCATGTCGTTGCCTCTCCCCGTTTGGAACAAGATGAAGTATAGAGCAAGCCCGATAACAAAAATTAACCATTCGTCCGGACTTTTTAACCAAATAACCGTTCAATAGAGCCTAGGATAATTCATGGATCCGTTAGCCGAATTTTTTACCCGCTTTGATTTCCGTAGTGATCTGTTTTTCAGCAGTTTGCTATGTCGAATCGGTGAGTTTAACGAGCCGAATAAAAGCTACCTACACATTGTCCATCAAGGTGCCTTTGATATGATGTTGAGTAATCATGTTCAGAAACGAGTTTACCAACCTTGCGCTATTTTTTGTCCGAACAGCACCTTACACCGCTTAAATCCACTCGATGAAAACGGAATCAGCGTCTCTTGCATCAGTTTTGATTTTGGTGAGGGTGTCACCAACCCGCTCAATCAGGCATTGGACGAATGTGTGATGATGCCGTTGAACCAACACCCTGAACTTTCCGCCTTAAGTAACGCGGTTTATCAGGAATATCACAGCGAACAGCCGGGCAAAGCGGTTTCAATTCACCATCTGTGCGCTTATTTTCTGATTCGGGTTATTCGTTACGGTTTACAACAGCAGCAACTGACCAGCGGTTTCCTGTGCGGTTTAGGCGATGCCAAATTGGGCAAAGTGCTGAGTGCACTTCACCAAAAACCGGCTGAAGCTTGGCAATTGGACAATATGGCGGAATTAGCCAATATGTCACGCTCTAACTTTGCAGCACACTTCAAAAAAGTCATCGGGATTCCGGCAATGGATTATCTAACCCAATGGCGATTGACCCTTGCTCAACGCAAAATGCGCAGCGGCCTGCCGATTGCAATCGTCGCAGAAGAGGTCGGCTATCAATACGCCAGTGCCTTCAGCCGAATTTTCACCGCAAAAATCGGGCTGTCACCGCTAAAATGGCTGGCTAAACAGCAGCAATCTGATCAATAACATCAAGCAGATCAATAAATGAAAATCAACCTGAAAAAAATCGGCAAAAACCTGTTATCCCTTTTCCTGACTTTTGTCATCGTGAGTTTGATATTAGACTGGTATCGTAAGCCTGAAGTGCCGCTCGATGCCGCCACGACCGCACTTTACGATCTGCAACAGCAGCCATTTTTTCTGGCGCAGTTGAGCCAAGACCGCCCGGCAATTCTGTATTTTTGGGGGACATGGTGCAGTTACTGTCGCTACACATCCCCGGCAATAGATCGATTAGCAAAAGAGGGAGTGCCGGTGGCGACCGTTGCGCTGCAATCTGGCGATGCCGAACTCGTGCAAGCCTATTTAGATAAACATCAATACCAGTTCACCAGCGTCAACGATCCCAAAGGAACCATTGCCGCACAATGGCAGGTTGCCGTCACCCCGACTATCATTATTTTCGACCAAGGCAAAATGGAGTTCGCCACCACCGGCTTGAGCAGCTATTGGGGGCTCAAAGTGCGGTTATGGCTGGCACAGTGGTTTTAACAACCGGCAATCTGCAAACCATCTGCTGAAAATTTTTGAAGATTATCGCAAATCCGTTGATTAACACTGTTCAAAGCGCTAAAAATTGCTATTTTAAACAGAATCCTATTGCTGCTTCATTCACTTCAATAATACCGGAGGGTTTTATGAGTGGTTTTTGGCTGGTTATCCTGCTGGTGGCAGGCATTCTGTTTATCATGATTTCCACCGCAAAATACAAATTGCACCCTTTTCTGGCGCTGTTACTCACGGCTTATGCCATTGCACTGTGCGCCGGACTGCCGATTGCCGACACGGTGAAAACCATCACCAGCGGATTTGGCGGCATTTTAGCTTACATCGGCATCGTGATTGTGCTGGGTACGATCATCGGCACAATTTTGGAAAAAACCGGCGCAGCAATTACCATGGCAGATTTTGTACTACGCAAAGTCGGGCGCAAACGCCCGGTGCTGGCAATGAGTATTATCGGCTACATCGTATCGATTCCGGTATTTTGTGACTCCGGCTTTGTGATTTTATCCTCGCTGAAAAAATCGTTGATCCAGCAAACCGGAAAATCTGCCGTGGCAATGTCAGTGGCACTCTCCACCGGCTTATACGCCACTCACACGTTGGTGCCACCAACCCCGGGGCCGATTGCTGCTGCCGGCAATTTGCATGTTGATAATCTCGGTTTGGTAATTTTGGTCGGGCTGGTGGTGGCGCTGTTTGCCGCACTGGCGGGTTATCTGTATGCCGAATGGGCAGGCAAACGCTATCGTTGTGCGCAAGACGATCTGCCACGTTTAAGTTACGACCATGAAATTAAGGCGTTATATCCCAAACTGCCTTCTACTCTAAATGCGTTCCTGCCGATTATTGTGCCGATTGCGTTAATCGCCTTTGCTTCGCTGCTCAAGCTGCTGTTCAGCGGAGTGGATAATCTGCTCTTGAAATATGTGTATTTCTTCGGCGAACCCGTGACCGCACTTTTAATCGGCTTATTCTTTACTGCCCGTTTGCTGCCGGAATGGAGCAAAACCACGCTGAACGATTGGATAGGTCAAGCAGTGAAAGACTCCGGCAGTATTTTAATTATCACCGCAGCAGGCGGTGCGTTGGGCGGGGTGCTGAAAGCCAGCGGCATCGGCGATTATCTCGGCACGATGTTGCAATCCATGAGTCTTGGCATCTTGGTACCGTTTGTGATTGCTGCTGCACTCAAAACGGCACAAGGCTCGTCAACCACTGCCTTGGTGGTAACGTCTACGATTATTTATCCGTTGCTGCCGGCGCTCGGTTTGGACAGCACCCTTGGTTCAGTCTTGGCAATCATGGCAATTGGTGCCGGTGCGATGACGGTTTCCCACGCCAATGACAGCTTTTTCTGGGTGGTGGCAGAATTCAGTGAAATGGACGTTGCCACGGCTTATAAATCGCAAACCGTCGCAACCTTGGTTCAGGGGTTAGTCACCATCACTGTGGTTGCCTTGCTGGCATGGATTTTGCTTTAAACAAGACATACTTCAAAGTGCGGTTGGCTTAAGTTAAAATAGCCATCTTTAATCGTATTGATAAAAAGGATTTTTTTATGTCTGTCGAGCATGCCGCAAGCCCTTTATTACCCGTGGTCATCCTGCTGACTGCCGGGGTGTTGGCAGTACCGATTTTTAAGCGCTTAGGCTTAGGAGCGGTATTAGGATATTTCAGTGCCGGTATTTTAATCGGCCCCCATGTTTTCGGATTTTTTGATGATCCGCAACAGATCCTTCATCTTGCTGAATTGGGCGTGGTGATGTTTCTGTTTATCATCGGATTGGAAATGCGCCCAAGCAAATTGTGGCAAATGCGCGGACAAATTTTCGGTTTAGGCGCGGCGCAGGTCGTGCTCTGTTGCAGCTTGCTGACCTTACTTGGGGTTGCCGTGTTTGATCTCTCTTGGTCTGTTGCCTTTGTTGGTGGTGCCGGTTTCGTGCTGTCTTCGACCGCCGTTGTGATGCAAATGCTGGCAGAACGTGGCGAAAGCAACACGCCGACCGGGCAACAAGCGCTCTCAATTTTACTGTTGGAAGACTTGGCTATTGTCCCGTTACTCGCTATCGTAGCGTTTATCAGCCCGAATCAAACTGCTGACAGCAGCAGTCAATGGGCAGAGATCGCCCTTGCGTTAGGTGCACTGGCTGCACTGATCATCGCCGGTAAGTGGCTGCTGAATCCGCTCTTTGCAATTTTAGCTGCCTCACGCGCACGCGAAGTGATGACCGCGGCAGCATTGTTGGTGGTATTAGGTGCGGCATTATTAATGGAAATCAGCGGATTATCGATGGCAATGGGGGCTTTTCTAGCCGGAGTATTGCTATCCGAATCCAGTTATCGCCACCAAATTGAGGCAGATATTGAACCGTTCAAAGGAATTTTGCTCGGATTATTTTTCCTTGCGGTGGGAATGTCGTTAAATTTAAGCATCATCGCTACACAATGGGCATGGGTGGCGCTGGCGGTAATTACGTTTATGCTGACCAAAGCACTTGGTATTTATGTGATTGCCCGCCTGTTTAAATCCAACAACCGACAAGCTCTGCTGCGCACTACCATGTTTGCGCAAGGTGGCGAATTTGCCTTTGTGCTGTATGCCGCTGCTGTTACCAGTGGCTTAATGGATATGCAAACCAATGCGCTGTTGTCGGCAACAGTGATTTTATCTATGGCATTGACGCCGATGGTGATGATTGCCGTCGATCGTTTGTTGCCAGCGGAAAAAATCTCTGCTGACGGCTTGGACAAAGCCGAAAATCTACAAGGACAAGTCTTGGTGATCGGTTTCGGGCGCTTTGGGCAAATCGCCAGTCAGGTGCCGCTCAGTCGTGGTTTTGAACTGGCAATCATCGACAACGATCCGATTCGAATTCGTGAAGCCGCAAAATTCGGGCGGCACATCTATTTTGGCGATGGCACGCAGTTGGATATTTTGCACACTTCAGGCGCTGCGCAGGCGCAAGCAATTATGATCTGTGTTGATGATAAGCAGGCAGTCGATCATATTGTCGATTTGGCACAACACAGCTTTCCGAACACCAAACTGATTGCTCGCGCTTGGGATCGCCGTCACTATATCGAATTGCTGAATAAAGGTGTGGACTATGTGGTTCGAGAAACCGCAGCCGCTGCATTTGAATTAGGCGAAAAAACATTGGGCGCATTGGGTGTTGATAAAGAAGAAGCAGAACGTATCACACAAGATATTCGTTTGCGTGACAGCCGTTTGTTGTGCGAACAAGTTTCTGCCGGAATCGATATGCAACAATATTCGCCAAAACCACAGCCATTGACTGAAACCCATATTGACAATTAACAATATTAGTGCGATTAGCAAAACGCTAACCGCACTTTCAACATTCAGGCTTCCAATGTTCTGGTTATAACTTAAGCTGTCTGACGACTTCTTTCGATTTTGTCAGGAATGCCTTGCGCTCTTTTGCCGGCAAGCCGGTGTTATTACCCGGCAGTTTGACCGTCATCGGGTTTACCGGACGATCGTTAATATGAAATTCGTAGTGCAAGTGCGGTCCGGTAGAACGACCGGTATTACCAGAAAGCGCAATTCGCTCACCACGTTTTATCTGTTGTCCCGGTTTCACCAATGCACGGCTTAAGTGCATGTACACAGTTTTATAGTTGCGCCCGTGTTTCAATACTATGTAACGCCCGGCACCATTGGCTTGGTAAGCGACTTTCACGACTTCAGCATCAGACGGCGCAATAATCGGCGTACCGACCCGTAATGAGAAATCGACACCTTTATGCGGTGAGACTCGCCCTGTCACTGGATGGCGCCGTGCCGGGTTGAAATGCGATGAAATTTTCGGCTGGCGGGTTAACGGATAGCGCGCAAAACCTCGTCCTAACGTTTCGCCATTGACATTAAAATAGGCACCGTTTGCCGCCTGAATCGCATAATAACTTTTGCCATCATGCAGAATATGAATCGCATCGACTTTTGCCTGCCCAGTCAATTTATCGCCTAAATACTCACGCTGCATCAAAATAGCAAATTTATCGCCTTTGCGCAGTTTGTTCATGCTAACCTGCCACTGAAGTGCGGTCGCCAACTGATTGATTTGACGAGCGGAAAGCCCATGTCGGCTCATACTGTTGGAAAATGAACCTTGAATTTGCCCTTTGATGACTTCCGTTTTCCAAACGCTCTGTTTTTTAAGAACTTGTTGCTTATAGCTACCATCTGCTTGCCGTTCATAGATGCGCTCTTCTTTGTCGGACACCAACCAGTTCATATACTCTAGCTGATCGTCTTTGTTCAAAATCCAATAAAATTGCTGCCCGGCTTTTAGTGTCTTCAACTCGGGAAAAGATTGTATCAACGCAGCGCTCACCGCAGGCTCTAAGCCGGATTGCTCCAAAATATCTTTTAATTGTTGCCCGGCGACTACCGTTTCACTAAATTGATTGTTGATCCGCCAAGCCTGATCAGCAGCATCTAATAAAATATCCAGTGCGGTTTGCGCTTCCTCAGGCAGAAATTCGGTATCTTGCTCGCCATCGGCTGCTTGATCCTGTTCGACAGAACCCGGTTCCACTTCATCATCTTGGGTATCCAAATCATCATAATACGAGGTGGCGTTGGGATCTTCTTCTGGCGATGGCTTCTCTTTGTCTACACTGGATGTTGCAGTTTCAGAGCCTGTGCCGGGTGGAAGCGAAGGCTGTTCGGCTGATGCTGTGGCTGAGTTTTCGACAGATTGAGATGGTGTCGTTGCTGGTTGTTGTGCCGAGGGAACACTGGGATTGGTCTCCAAATACTCCGTCGCCGGTGGTTGCTGTGCATCATCATAGCCGGGAAAAATAAAATATACGGCAACACCCCATAACAAAGCAAATATTGCTAAAAACAATATTTTCCGATTACGAGCCCGTCTCTTTCTTTCTCTGGCTAAAATAACACTTTTCACTATACCGATTCTTTATTGATATCTTATTTTAAAATTCTTGCTTTACCATTTATCATACAGTAAACATCCGATACCTAATACACAGGTATTGTAATAGGACACACAAAAGCTTTAAAAAGTTCTGCTGAAAAATATCGTTTGCCGATTAAAACAACAATTGCAACACATCTGTTTTTCATCCCTGCAATCGTACCGCACTTTTAGCAGCAAAGTGAGCAACAAACCATCGATAAACAACAACCTTAGTTCTCTTGTACCTAGTGTAAAAATCAGATATTCTGCTCAATCCAAGGCGCTTTCTTCCCTATAATGATAAACCCATAAACACAAGCAAAGGCCACTATCGTGAACAATAACAAGCCGCAGGCACTGATCGAACTGAAAGATATTGGTGTCCGCTTCAATAACAAAATTGTGTTGAACAATATCAACTTAAAACTCTATCCTAATTCGGTCACCACGATTGTTGGTCCGAACGGTGGCGGCAAATCAACGCTGCTCAAGGTGTTGCTAAAATTGATCCGTCCGACACAAGGCGCGGTCAAAGCCAAAACCAAATTACGCATCGGCTATGTGCCGCAAAAAATCCATCTGGATCAAACTCTGCCGTTGACCGTTAAAAAATTTTTATCACTACAACAACTACAGTCCACAAAAATCGATGAAATTCTGTTACAACTGTCGATTCAGCATCTGGCAGAGCAAAGTATGCACAAGCTTTCCGGCGGTGAAATGCAACGGGTTTTGCTGGCAAGAGCACTGCTCAATCAACCGGAGTTGTTGGTTCTGGACGAACCGGTGCAGGGAGTGGATATCGGTGGGCAGGCGGAATTGTACCAATTGATCGCCGAAAGCAAAAATAGGCTTAATTGTGCGGTATTGATGGTTTCTCATGATTTGCATCTAGTGATGGCGAATACGGATCATGTGTTGTGCATCAACCAGCATCTTTGTTGTGCCGGAACACCGGAGGCAGTATCTGAGCATCCTGATTTTATTCGATATTTTGGTGATCAATTTGCCCAGAATTTTGCACTTTATACCCATCATCATAATCATAAACATAATTTGCATGGTGATGTCTGCTGCGGAGCGCACGCTAATGCCGCTGCCGACTGCCACCATACTCACCGATAGGAAGTTACATGCTTGATATTCTTCTCCCCGCTTGGATTTGCGGTATGATTCTCTCCTTGCTGAGCGCCCCTCTCGGCGCTTTTGTCGTTTGGCGCAAAATGTCCTATTTTGGTGACACCTTATCCCACGCTTCACTGTTAGGTGTTGCGTTGGGGCTGTTACTGGAAGTTAATCCGTATTTTGCAGTGATCGTGATTGTGTTATTACTCGCCTGTCTGTTGGTCTGGTTGGAGAATTACACCGCGTTTTCCACCGATACCCTGTTGGGCATTATTGCCCACAGTTCACTGTCGTTGGGGGTGGTTGCGATTGCGTTGATGGATAATGTGCGGGTTGATCTGATCGCTTACCTGTTCGGCGATATTCTGGCATTGAGTTATAGCGATCTCTATTGGGTAATCGGTGGCGCGGTGGTTGTGTTATTACTGTTGATTCGGCTTTGGCGACCACTGCTCGCCACCACCATCAGTGCTGAATTAGCACAAGTTGAAGGCATCAACACCCGCAAAATCCAGATGATTTTAATGCTAATGACCGCACTTACCATCGCCTTAAGTATGAAATTTGTCGGTGCACTCATCATCACTTCTTTATTGATCATTCCAGCTGCCACCGCCCGGCGTTTTTCCAAAACGCCGGAACAGATGGTGTTGATTGGTTACTTGATCAGTTGCAGCGCCATCACTTTAGGTTTGGGCTTATCCGCACTTTATGATACCCCCGCCGGTCCATCAATCGTCATCGCCGCTTCCGCATTGTTTATGTTGTCACTGTTTAAACGAGAACAGCAGTAAATTCAGCCTCAAACAAAAAAGGCAGATCAAAATGATCTGCCCTAGGATCTGACAGCTGATTTAAGATTTAACTGGCTCAGCTAGATACTTGACGTAGTCGGCAGC
Source organism: Testudinibacter sp. 'clade 2' (assembly GCF_006227735.1). NCBI lineage: Bacteria > Pseudomonadati > Pseudomonadota > Gammaproteobacteria > Pasteurellales > Pasteurellaceae > Testudinibacter > Testudinibacter sp. 'clade 2'. Next base: position 19,849 of record NZ_VDHB01000060.1, on the reverse strand, counting down.
AATTTTCTCTGCTTCGCGGATATAGAAATCCGGCGCTTCATAGTCTTTTGGCAAATCGTCAATATCTTTCAGTGGTTTTTTGCCTTCTGCTTTAAAACGTTCGTTCAAGTCTTTCAAACGACGTGCTTCGTCTTCGCTGTTCTCTTGCTGACGCTGTTTCAAATTTAACGATAAAAACTTACGATTAGACCACTCTTTTTGAATCAATAAGTTACGCTCTAACGCAATAAATTCACGCTCTTTAGCAATGCGTTCTTTATGCAATCCTGCCAGATAGTCAATCTCGAATTTTTTGCTCGGCATCACGCTATAACTGGCTGCCGGCACTTTGTCCCAAGGCAACGCATTGTCTTCACTGCTTTCACCGCTCTTTTCGGCGTCGATAATCGCCGGAAAAGTAATATCCGGATCGACACCTTTGATTTGGGTGCTGCCACCGTTAATCCGATAGAATTTCTGAATCGTATATTGAATAAAGCCCAACGGCGATTGATCCATATCATACACAAAATTCAGCGGACGACTTTGCTGCACCGTACCTTTACCAAACGTTTGCTGTCCTAAAATAATCGCACGTTGATAATCCTGCATTGCCGCAGCAAAAATTTCGGAAGCCGAAGCACTGTAACGGTTAATCATCACCAGCAACGGGCCTTGATAGACTTGCGCACTGTCCGGATCTTGATGAACACGAATGCGATTATAAGCATCACGCACCTGCACCACCGGACCATCAGAAATAAACAAGCCGCTCAACGACACGGCTTCGGTCAACGCACCGCCGCCGTTATCACGCAAATCAATCACCAACGCCTGCACTTTTTTCTGCTCCGCATCCGCCAACAGTTTACGCACATCGTCGGTCAGTCCGATATAGAAACTTGGGATCTTAATCACCCCGATATTTTCGCCCTCAACCTGATTCATCTCCAGCTTGGCAGCGTTGTCTTCAATCCGCACTTGGTCACGGACTAAGCTGATGATTTTAGTTTTACCACCTTTGGCAGGCTCGATTTCCAAACGTACTGTCGTACCTTTTTTCCCTTTAATCTTGTCAACCACATCATCTAAACGCCAACCGACTACATCTTCGATCTCACCTTTGGCACCTTGTCCAATTCCGACAATTTTATCGCCTTTCGCTAGTTTTTTACTACGCTCTGCCGGTGCGCCGGGCACTAAGGATTTAATAATCGTTTCATCATCTTCCGATTGCAATGTTGCACCGATACCTTCCAAAGACAGATTCATGTCTTCGGTAAAACTTTTAGCATTGCGCGGTGAAAGGTAGCTGGTGTGCGGATCAATTTCTCTGGCAAATGCATTTAAGAACAGTTGTGAAATATCATCGGCACGGGTTTGATTCAAACGCAGAATTGCCAGATTGTAGCGTTTGGTCAGCTTTTTCTTGATCTCTGCCCATTTAGTGCCTTTCAAACGCTCGGTAATCACATCATTTTTAAAACGCTGTTGCCAAAGTTTGTCTAATTCAGCAGTGTCCGTCGGCCATGTGGTCATTTTAGAACGATCAATTTCGATTTGATCGTCATTGGTCAAATCCGGCTCTTTATCCAACAACGACAGCAGATAGGCATAACGTTCATAGCGGCGTTTGGTCATCAATTCATACGCTTTATACGCCAAAGCCAAATCGCCGGAATACAGGCTTTGCTGCAAACCGTTTGCCGCTTCTGCGCGCAATTGGTCAACGTCACTTTGTAAGAAAGTGTTATGGTTATAGTCTAAAAAATTTAGATAGCGAGTAAACACTTTTTCTGAGAACGCTTGATCCAGCGCAAATTTGCTGTAATGCGACTGGGTTAAACGTGCGGTCACCCGTTTGGCTGCAGTTGACTGCGTTTCCCCCAATTGTGGCAATTTGATCTCTTCGTATTTAAGATTTGCTTTGACCGCTTGCACAGATTGCGACATTAATGTTAAGGAAGCCAACAATACAGCCAAGAAACCATATTGTAATTTTTTTATCTTCATCCCCAATTCCTAAAATAGACGTCTTTAATAGTTAATATAAGCCTGAAATGAATAAAACATCGTACCTTGATAAGGCACGATGTTCTGGTCTTTAGTCGATGCGCAAAATTGCCTGATTATTCAACATTGTAGAGATGTTCAAACGCCACATTCAACATAATACCACTTTGTAATTGCACTCTGGCGGAATCTTTCATCACTTCCAACACCGTAGCACGATTGGCTTTTTCCGCCAGTTTCACCTTAACTTGCTGTCCTTTCAGTAAATTTTCCACCTTAACCGGGGTTAAATTCACAGCTGGACGTACAGTGTTTTCTCGCTTGACCGCACTTTGCGGTTTATGTGTTTTCAGCTGGCGCACTGCTTTTGGGGCGCCAGACGGTTTGCGACTGGCTCGATCGTTACGCTGTTTTTCTGCACTCGTTTTTTCTGCATTTTTGGCTTTCAATGCCGCGCGCATTTGTGCTTTGCGTTCCGCTATTTTGGCTTTCGCTTGCTGTAACTGTTCAGCCGCGTGGTCAGCATGTTCTTGCTCTAATACACCACAACTTTCACCCTGCAAATCGACTCGCTCAGCACCAACTTTACAGCCATACAGGTAACGCCAGTTTGAGGTATATTGACGTAGTGCATGGCGTAATTGGGTTTTGCTGACGGTTTCGTCATGTTCAAGTGCGGTTGCAAGATCTTGAAAAATGCCGATTTTAAGCGGCTTGGCTTCCCCTTCTAAACTGAAGCACAGCGGAAAACGCTCTGCCAAATACGCAATTACGGCTTTGCTGTTACTCAATTTTTGTGGTTCTGTTTGCTGCTCTTTCTGTTCTGTTTGTTGTTCTGTCATGAAATCATACGTTCCTGAATCGTAATTTCTGAACCCTAGGGTCTGTTGATGCTTATTTATAATTTGAGCTATAGACCCTAGTATCAAAGCAAAAGCTGACACTTATGCCTAGCAAGAAATCAAAATAATAGACGCATAGTCTAGCTTAATTTTTGACTGCTTGACAACAGAAACCGCACTTTTATCCGATGTTCTTCTTAGCTAAGCGACTGATTAAGGTTGTCAGCGCAGTTTTCCGGATATTTTCACGCTATAGTCAGCCATCCAACTTTATATTATACTGGCGCAGTTTTGTTTAACACATTTTCTGCGTATCGTTTTTTACAGGAAAGGCTGATTATTAAAATCTTATCGCGAGTTTCAAACACCCATCTACTACGTTGTGACGAATGCGATGCGCTGGTCAATGTTCCACGCTTGCACTCACGGCAGGTTGCCTGCTGCCCGCAATGTAACGCCGAGCTGCGCTCCGGCAGCCGTTGGAGTCTGAAACGTTGTGCGATTATTGCGATTTCAATCCTGATTTTAATGCCGTTTGCTTTCACTTTTCCTTTGCTCAGTATTGATTTGCTTGGGGTACCGGTGCACGCATCAGTCTGGGGGGGCGCTTGGAAAATTGCCACCAACAATGATGTTTACACGGGGTTTATGGTGTTGCTGTGCGCCATCATCATGCCGTTGTGTTTCGCCACACTGGTGCTGTTTTTATGGATTGCCAAGCATTTCAACCACCGTCCGCGCAACCTCTTATTAATGCTGGGATATATCAAACCTTGGGTGATGTTGGATGTCTATCTGGTCAGTCTCGGCGTTGCCGCGTTTAAAGTGCGTGAATATGCTGCTTTAACTATCGATATCTATTTTTTGGCGTTTGTGTTTACCGCACTTTTAACCACGCTGCTGTTTATCAAAATCAATCCGTTGGCGCTTTGGAATGAATTTTATCCGCAGTTTGCCTATCCTACAGCAAATACACATAACAAAAACAATGAATTATGCCACTGCCATGCCTGCAATTACACCTTTGCCGCACAACAACGCACCCTTGACAGTCAGGGGCGCCACTATTGCCCACGCTGCGAATCCTTATTAGATATTAATGACAACACTAAACTACAACGTACTTGGGCAGCGTTGATCGCAGGGATCATTATGCTGATTCCCGCCAACTTGCTGCCGATTTCATATATCTATTTAAACGGCGTCGCCAGCGGAGACACTCTGATTTCTGGTGTGATTTCTTTTATCGGTATGGGTAGCTATTTTGTCGCCTTTGTAGTTTTCGTCGCCAGTATTTTCGTGCCGCTGAGCAAAATCATCGCCATGATCTACCTGTTGATCAGTGTACACCGCCGAAAAGCCGGTAATATTGAGAGAAAAATGAAGCTGTTGCATCTGGTGCATTTTGTTGGACGCTGGTCCATGCTGGACTTATTCGTACTCTCGTTGATGATGTCGTTGGTGACGCGTGGACAGATTATTACCTTTTCCGTCGGGCCGGCTGCCTTTTATTTTGGTGCCGCCGTCTTTTTGACCATGATTGCCGCCGAGCAATTTGATAGCCGTTTACTTTGGAAGCTCTATGACAAAAAACCAAACTCCCCCACATAATCCAGCGCCGCAAACTACGCCAACACCAAAAGTGCAAAATGCGACGGTGCGGCGCTTAAAAAGCATTTCGCCGTTTTGGCTGTTGCCGATTGTCGCACTGATTATCGGATTGGCACTGTTTGCACGTATTTTAGACGAACAAGGCGAAAGCATTACCATTTATTTCTCCAATGGCGCCGGCATTACTGCCGACAAAACCCCGATTCGCTATCAGGGCTTACAGATCGGCGTGGTCAAAAAAGTCAAATTCACCGAAGATCTGAAACGAATTATGGTAACTGCCAGTATCAATCCGGAAGCCAAAACCGTATTACGCGAACACACCAAATTCTGGTTGGTGCGTCCTAGTGCCTCTCTCGCTGGTATTTCGGGCTTAGATGCGTTGGTTTCCGGAAACTATATCACGCTAGCGCCCGGCGGTGGCGATAGTGCCGATGAATTTATTGCCGAGTCCGAAGGTCCGATGGCGCAGATGGACGAAGGCGATATTTTAATTCACCTGTTAGCCGACAATCTAGGCTCAATTTCTGCCGGAGCTTCCGTTAATTACCGCAAAATTCCGGTTGGCAGCATCTCCGACTACCGTTTTTTAGAAGATCAGAAAAAAGTTCAAATCGATGTGGTGATCAACAAATCCTACAGTCATTTGGTTAAAAAAGATTCTCGCTTCTGGAACAGCAGCGGCTTACAAACCGACATCAGCTTAAGCGGGATTTCGGTTGATATGGACAGTATCACCTCATTGGTAATCGGCGGGGTTTCGTTTGACTCGCCTGAGGACAGTCCAAGTGCGGTCAACGGCGAAAGCTATACACTGTACCAAGATGAAAAATCCGCCCAACGCGGTATTGAGGTTGAGATTACCCTGCCGAACATTCGAGGCTTAAAAATTAACAGTACACCGCTTTACTATCAAAACTTTAAAATCGGTACCCTTGCCGCCCTCGATGCTCAAGCCGAAAATAAAGACAACAACAGCGTGCGCGGCAAACTGCTGGTTGATGAAAATATGCGTAATCTGCTACGCAGCGACAGTCAAATCGTCATAAACGAAAACAGCCTGAATGCCGATAATTTGAATAATCTGGAAAAATTACTTGCCGGACCTTATTTCACGCTGATCGCCGGCAACGATGCTAACAGCACACCTAAAACGGATTTTGCTGTACTGACCCAGTCGGAATTGCTGCTCAGCTTACCCAAAACCCTGATCATCAAACTGACTGCGCCGGAAACCTACAATGTGAATGTCGGACAAGGGGTTTTGTATAACGGTATTCGGATTGGCGAAATTGCCCAACGCAAGGTATCAATTGAAGGGGTTGAATTTAAGATTGCTATCGCCGAAGAGTATCGTGATCTGATCTATGCCGATACCAAATTTATCGCCGCGTCCAATTTAAATGTCAACATCGGTGTGGACGGCATTCAATTTGAAGCGGCAGCACCCGAGAAATGGTTGCAAGGCGGTATTCGAATTCTGGCAAACAAACACGGCAAAGGCGAAGCGCTGACGCAATATCCACTGTATAAAGATCTCAGCAGCGCCGAATCCGGGATCACCGGTGACAACCTACAACCGTCCATCACCTTGCATTCTGCGGTGTTGCCCGGTATCGAAAACGGTTCGCTCGTGCTGTATAAACAATTTCCGGTCGGGCAGATTATTGCGGTACAGCCTACCGATAAAGACTTTAAAATTGATGTATTTATTAACAGTCAATATCGTAATTTGTTGACTGATCGCAGCAAATTCTGGAGTGAAAGTGCAGCGCAGGTGGATATCGGCCCGAAAGGGGTAAATATTCAAGCTGCGCCGATTATGCGAACCCTGAAAGGCGCCATCAGCTTTGAAAACTTTGGTGCTGCCGACAAAAATACCCGGCTGTACAGCAATGAAACCGCCGCCCGTTCAGTCGGTAATGAAATTACCCTGACTTCAAGCGATGCCAAAGATTTAAGCCGTGGCATGCCGATTCGCTATATGGGAATTACCATTGGCGAGGTGGTTTCGATTGAAATTGATAAAAGTCAACAACGTATTGTTAGTAAAGCGTTGATTCAACCGAATTACTACGCCCTAATCAGTAAAAAAGGCAGCCGTTTTCAACTGATTTCGCCACAAATTTCTGCCGGTGCCATCGCCAACCTCGACAGTTTGCTTCAACCTTATATTAATGTTGAGGTCGGCAGCGGTGAAACCAGCAAAACTTTCCGTTTAAATAAAGAGATTAGCAATGCCAGCAAATTTGCCAACGGCATTCCGCTGATTTTGGAAACTTCAAGTGCATTTAACTTGACGGAAGGTTCGCCGGTGCAATATCGTGGCATTGAAGTCGGACTGGTACAAAAAATGACGTTAGACGAACTAGGCGATCGAGTGTTGGTCGATATTATTATCGGCAATAAATACAAACACTTGGTACGCCAAAACTCCGAATTTTGGATCACCTCCGGCTACAGTTTCGGCTTCGGTTTACAGGGCTTTGCCTTTGAAACCGGCAGCGTGCAGCAATTCCTAAAAGGCGGTATTTCGTTTGGCACACCGTCCGGACAAGTGGTGCAGCCAGCCGCCAAAGCCAAACAGCGCTTCTTGCTGCAACAAAAGTTACCGGAAGATTCGAAATTCTGGAATCAAGGCGCTTATTAAAGTATTAAAACCTGAGGTCCTAACATTAAGTTAGTACCTCTTATTTAATAGCCTGCGGCTAGACCGCCAACACGGCGATTTTAGCAATCACATCAACCGCACTTTGCATGCCTTGCACGCTTGCCAGTTCGTATTTGCTGTGGAAGTTATAACCACCGGTGAATATATTCGGGCAAGCGATACCCATCACGGCCAGCTTGGCGCCATCCGTTCCGCCGCGAATCGGTTTCAACAGCGGTGTAATACCGCACTCTTGCATCGCCATTTTTGCCAATTCAAGCGACTGCGGAACCTTGCGGATGACCTCATACATATTTTGGTAACTGTCGCTGATCTCAACATGAAAACGCTGCTGTAAGTCGTATTTAGTCGTGAATTGATCTGCCCATTGCTGAAATTGTTGTTTGCGCAATTTAAATTGTGCGGCATCAAATTCTCGAATCAAATAGTGCATCCGCACTTGTTCAATATCGCCTTCGATTTTATCCAGATGGAAAAAGCCTTGCCGCTCCGCTGTTTTTTCCGGCACTTCATTTTTCGGTAAGTATTGATGAAAATCACAAGCCAACGCCAAAGCGTTAACCATTTTGTCTTTAGCATCACCGGGATGTGCCGAATGCCCTTGAATCACAATGTCCACTCCGGCGGCATTAAAATTCTCAATTTGCAACTCCCCCGCTTCGCCGCCATCAATCGTGTATGCCCAATCACAAACAAAATCGGCTATCGGGAAAAAATCCATCCCTAAGCCAATCTCCTCGTCCGGTGTAAATGCCACCCGAATATTGGCGTGTGGTACCTTGCTCTCGATCAACTGCTCAAGTGCGGTCATAATTTCAGCAATGCCGGCTTTATTATCTGCCCCCAATAAGGTATTGCCGTCGGTAACAATCAGAGAATCACCAACCAATTGTTGCAAAAAAGGGTAATCAACCGGGCTGATATAATCATCGCCTTTACCTAAGGCAATATCACCGCCACGATACTCTTGAATCAGTTCCGCTTTAACATGCTTGCCGCTCATCTGTGGCGATGTGTCCAGATGCGAAATAAAACCGATCGTTTTTTTACTGCCACAATTTGACGGCAAAAGTGCGGTCACCACACAGTAACGACTGAGCTTCACCTCACTTAATCCGAGCTGCTCCAACTCCTCCACCAAGTGCTCCGCCAACCGCAGTTGCCCGATTGAACTGGGTGATTTTTGGGCATCTGGTTTAGACTGGGTATCAAACGCAATATAGCTGAAAAAACGGTTTAGCAATTGTTGCCGTTGTTTTTCCCGATGCTGTAATGCCTCGTGTTGTAATAAATGTGTCATAATTTCCCTCAGACCTGATAAATTATGCTTTCTGCTTGTCTTGCCATTGTATGTCCCTTTCATCGACGACATTATGATCGATAACAATTTTCTTTCATTTTCTGCTTGAAAAGCATCGAAATTTTAAAAAATTGCGATAAAAACCCTATTCCTCTCAAGGAAAACTTGAGTTTCTGCCTGCAGAAAGGTATGTTATGGCGGTTATTTTATTTAAGAGGTCAATTGATGAAAATTATTTTATTAGGCGCGCCAGGCGCCGGCAAAGGCACACAAGCGCAATTTATTATGAATAAATACCATATTCCGCAAATTTCCACCGGTGATATGCTGCGTGCAGCGATTAAAACCGGCAGCGAATTGGGCAAACAAGCCAAGCAACTGATGGATGCCGGAAAACTGGTCCCGGATGATCTGATTATTGCCTTAGTCAAAGAACGAGTAGCACAAGACGACGCCAAAAACGGTTTCTTGCTCGACGGCTTCCCACGCACGATTCCACAAGCAGATGCCTTGAAAGATGCCAAGATCGACATTGATTTTGTCTTGGAATTCGACGTGCCTGACCAAGTGATTGTCGAACGCATGAGCGGTCGTCGCGTACACCCTGCTTCAGGACGAGTTTATCATGTGGTTTACAACCCACCAAAAGTTGACGGCAAAGACGATATCAGCGGCGAAGACCTGATTATCCGCGCCGACGACAAACCGGAAACCGTGTTAGATCGCTTGAGTATTTACCACAACACCACCAAACCACTGGTCGACTACTACCAAGCAGAAGCCAAGTGCGGTAACACCCAATATTTCCGTTTAGACGGCACTCAACCCGTTGAAACGGTGAGTGAAAAATTGACTGAGATTTTGGGCTAACGCCCGCTTTCTAAGGCATAAAAAACGGCTTTAAACACAATTTAAAGCCGTTTTCATCAACTTATTTGCCATCATTTAAATCAGACCAATAAACTCAGTGCCTGTTTGACAATATGATCAGCGCTTAATTCATATTCTTGCATCAAGAAATCTTGGGTGCCGACTTGTCCATAACGACCTTTTATTCCAACTCTGCGCAACGGAACCGGGCAGTGTTCGGACAAAACTTCGGCAACTGCGGAACCGAGGCCGTTATAAATACTGTGGTTTTCACACGTCACGATTCTTCCGGTTTGCTGCGCTTGTTCAATGATGCACGCTTGATCTATTGGTTTTAACGTGAACATATCAACCACCGTTGCGGCAATCCCTTGCTGTGCCAACTGCTCGGCTGCGGTTAGCGCTTCGGCGACCATAATACCGTTGGCAATCAGGGTAATATCTTTCCCTTTACGCAATATTTTAGCTTTGCCGATACTGAATTCTTCGTCTTCAGGATAAATTTTTACTGCTTGTTTGCGAATGGTTCTAATCCAATAAAAACCTTTCAGATCAACTAATTGCCGCACAATATTTTTCATCATGCTGCCATCGGTGATCTCCAGCACTGTCGCTTTTGCCAGCCCGCGTACAATCCCCATATCCTCAAAAGACATGTGCGTGCCGCCATTGTGAACTGCCGAAATTCCGGCATCAGAAGCGATCACTTTGACATTATTTGCTTGATAATCCAATGACATAAAAAGCTGGTCAAAACAGCGACGGCTGGCAAATGCAGTAAAAGTGTGAAAAAACGGGATATGCCCCGCCAAGGATAGACCTGCCGCTATGCCGACCACATTGGCTTCCATGATACCGCAGTTAATCACTTGATTAGGCAATACTTTTTGCACTTGATCCATTCCCATCGAGCTCATCAGATCCGCTTCCAGCTCAATCACCAGAGGATTTGCAAGCATTTGTTGTTTCAAGGTTTCAGCATAAATTTTACGCATTTCCAGCGTATCATATTGTCTTTCAATCGACATATTTTGCCTCCAATTGCTGAATTGCCAGCTCAATTGCCTGCTTGCTTTCTGCCGTCAGTCGCATATGGTGGGAATTTGCCAGATTTTCAATATATGGCACACCTTGCCCTTTTTTACTGTCGAGAATAACCAGTAACGGTTTGCTGTTCGGTTGCTGCAATGCAAGTGCGGTTCTTAACGATAATATGCGGTACAATTCTGCGATATCATCACCTTTGATGGTGACCACATCAAAGCCGAACGCCACAAATTTCTGTTCTAGATTTTGTGGATCGATAATTGAGGTTAATACGCCGTCGAGCTGTAACTTATTGTAATCAATAAAAGTATAGAGGTTATTCAATTTACGGTGAGCAATAAATTGAAAAGCTTCCCAACATTGCCCTTCGTTTAACTCCCCGTCACCTAGAATGCAAAAAGTGCGGTTCGGCAAGCCACGCAATTGATGTGAAAGCGCAATGCCGGCGGCAATTGAAATGCCTTGCCCCAACGAGCCGGTTGTTGCATCCACGCCTTTAGTCAGCAGCCTATCCGGGTGGCTTGGCAGGCGAGTTCCGTTTTGGTTAACCGTCATCAATTCCGCCAGCGGAAAATAACCTTTTAAAGCCAAGGTGGCATACAACGCTGGTCCGCCATGTCCTTTCGACAGTACAAAATAATCACGCTCTGCCCAATCCGGCTGTTGCGGATCAATTTTCATGATTCCGCCATACAACACAGCTAAAGTTTCAACAATTGATAAACTGCCGCCAAAATGCCCAAACCCCAGATTTAGCAACGATTTCAGTAACTGAATTCGGATATCGTTGGCAAAATGCTGTAATTTATCTATCGCTATCATGATTCATCATCCTGGTTAGATGGTGCTTTTTTAGCGACATAGTTATAGATCACCAACAAGCTGAAAATAGCGACAATGACCACGGTAATCATATCTTTCGACAGATATTGCACCATGTTACCCAGCACAATCCCGACGCCACCAAAATCGGAATCAGAGAATGTGGTGTTGGCAAAGCCCAATGATCCCAATACCGGCAACAGGAAAACCGGCAGGAAGGTAATCAACACTCCATGGGCAAATCCACCAATAATCGCCCCACGCCGCCCGCCAGTCGCATTACCAAACACCCCTGCGGTTGCGCCACAGAAAAAGTGCGGTACCACGCCGGGCAAAATCAATACCCAATTCAACATCCCCAACACCGCCAAACTGGCAATGCCGCCGATGAAACTGGCTAAGAAACCAACCAGTACTGCATTTGGTGCATAAGGGAAAACAATCGGGCAATCCAATGCTGGGCGAGCATCCGGCACCAATTTTTCAGAAAATCCGGTAAACGCCGGCACAATTTCGGCTAGGATCAAACGCACCCCTTGCAGAATGATAAAGACGCCGGCGGCAAAGGTAATCGCTTGAATAATGGCGTAAACCAGATAGTTTTGTCCGCCACTCAAGGTGGATTCAATATATTCACCGCCGGATGCCAGCGCGAGGATTAAATAGATCACCATCATGGTTAAAGAGATTGAAATTGAACTGTCACGCAAGAAACTCAAGTTTTTCGGTAAATCCATCTCTTCCGTTGATTTGGAACCTTTGCCGACCGCACTGCCAACCGCACCTGCCAACACATAACCCAGGGTGCCGAAATGCCCGAATGCCACGTCATTGCTGCCGGTAATCCGTTTCATATACCGATGTGCAATCGCCGGGAAAAACGCCATCACCATGCCGAGTATCAATGAGCCGACAAAAACCAGTTGGAAACCTTCAAAGCCTGCCACGGTTAAAATAATTCCAATCATACACGCCATATAAAACGTATGGTGTCCGGTCAAGAAAATGTATTTCAGACGGGTAAAACGTGCCACGACAATATTGGCAACCATGCCGAATGCCATAATCAGCGCAGTGGCTGTGCCGTATTTTTCAACTGCCATCGAGACGATGGCTTCATTATTCGGGATGATACCCTGCACATTAAAGGCATATTCAAACATGCCCCCCAGTGGATTCAATGAGCCGACTAACACCCCGGCACCACCACCCAGCACCAAAAAGCCTAAAATCGTTTTAACTGTGCCTTTGACCACATCTGAAAACGGTTTTTTCTGCGCCAACAAACCGACTAATGCGATCAAACCAACCAACACTGCCGGTACTTTTAAAATATCTAAAATGAAAAAAAGCAAACCGTCCATCATCTTTTCTCCTAGCGATTGAAATAGGCAGCAAGTTTTTCTTCAAACTCTGCTACACTGACCAAGTTTTTCACGACCACGATTTTATCCGCTGAAATGCTACTGCTTTCGGCAATATCTTTTGCCATCACAAACAGATCGGCATCATTCGGCGTCACTGAAGCCAAATCGGTATGATCGACTTCGGCTTCGATGCCTAATTTTTTCAACGCTTTCTTGATGTTCATTTCCATCATAAAACTGCTGCCCAAGCCTGAACCACATACTGCTGTAATTTTCATTATTTTCTCCTTGATAAAAGAGGGATAACACCGGCAATCGCCTGCTGACAAATAGGGTTTTACGCAACACCCGACAATCTTGTATAAGATGTAGGCAGTCTAAACCATCAATGATAGCGCTATCAAACTAAAGATATGAAATCTGTGATAGCGCTAACATATTTTTCGATTTCCGATATAAGCAACGTTAAAGCGCATCAGTTTATGCGCGATTTTCAAATTTATGCGCTATAATTCAGCGATATATTTTGAGGAGTTACACTATGTCATCAAATTCCCAGGCTCCCCGCACACGCAGAACAACCGGGCGAGTCACGCTTGCCGATGTCGCCAAACGGGTCGGCGTCGGGCAAATGACGGTTTCCCGAGCACTGCGTACTCCAGAGCTGGTTTCCGACAATTTAAGAGAAAAAATAGAAAGTGCGGTACAACAGTTAGGCTATATCCCCAATGCCGCCGCGCGCGAACTGGCATCGGTTTCCAGCCGTAATATTGTGATTATCACCTCTTCAATTACATCAACTGAAAATACCCTGATCCTGTCGGCACTACAGAAAAAACTGAAACCGCTTGATGTTCAGTTGGTTATCCTGCTTGCCGGTGAAAAAAAATGGTTGCCGGAATTGATCAACCATTCCCCACTCGCCATTGTATTGCTCAATTTAAAATGCCCGCCACAAGAAGCCGAATGGATTAAACAAAGTGGCGTGCTGACTGTGGAAATTGGCGCTAAGCAGCTCTCACCGCTGGGAATTAATGTCGGGATCGACAGTAAACAGGCAATGCAAACCATGATCCATTATTTGGTGGAAAGGGGCTGCCAACAAATCGGGTTATTGTCTGCCAAACAAGATTCAGCGATTTTTCAACAATATTTAGAAAGCTGGCACACCACTTTGCTGGCTAAATATTTGGATCCGCACTTAATCCTGCATTGTGCCGAAGAGATTTCGTTTTCGGTCGGTGCCAAGTTGTTTAATGATGCGCTGCTGATGTGGGGGCGAATTGATGCGTTAGTATTTCTGTCCGATGAACTGGCTTGTGGCGCACTGTGTGAAGCACAGCGCAAGCGAATCAACATACCTTATGAAACCTTGATTGTCGGTTTGGGTGGGCTGGATGTCGGAGCGGTTTCCTACCCTAGATTGACCACCATCGATATTCCCTATGAACATATTGGTGAGACCGCAGGACAGCAATTAGTTGAATTATTACAGCAAAACCGCACTTACAGCGAAACACGTTTTATCCCGCTGCCGGTCAAACTGCTGAAACGGGATAGCGCTTGAGTGAGGTCTGACGCCCAATATCGATTGATAAAAAAGCAACAGACCTCGTAACACGATCACTGCACTGCTTTCAACATTTCCTGATTCATGGCTTTCATCGACTGTAAGCCACCCATCACCAGATACCAGTTCACGGAATCCAAGAATACGATATTGCCGTCTTTATAAGCTTTTGAACCTTTGATTAACGCATTATCAAACACTTTTTTGGCATTACCGCTTTTATTGGTGATCGCCGCCGTGCGGTCAACCACAAAAATGTAATCCGGATTTTTATCCAATACATACTCAAAGCTGACTTTCATACCATGGCGTGATTCCTTGATTCCTGTATCGGCTTGAGTGAAGCCGTAGTCTTGAAAAATCATGCCATAGCGAGAATTGGGGCCAAAGGTGCTGATATTGCTTTCGTTCGCCAACAGCACCAGTGCGGTTTTGCCTTTGGCTTTTGCTGCAATCGCCGCTAAATCTTGATCAATCGCCTGCAATTGCGCTGTCGCCTCGGCTTGTTTGCCAATAATTTCGGCGATATTGCGTACATTTTGTTGGAATGATGGATAAAAATCCAGATATTGAATGTCACTGTAATAGATTGGCGAAATCTCTTTAAAACGCTCCACCAACTGACTTTGGCGTGCAGAGATAATCGTCAGTTCCGGTTCAACCGCACTTAGGCGTTCAAAATTTGGCTCCATCAAACCACCGACATCAGCATAAGCTTTGTCTTCATATTTTTTCAAATAGTCCGGCAGCGGTAACGATTTTGGCACCGCAACCACACTCTCACTGCCTAAGCTATCGAGAATATCTAATGCCGGAAAATCAAAAATTGCAATACTTTTTGGATTTTGTGGCACGTCCAGTTCACCAATGGTGCTCGACAGCTTAATATCACTTGCCTGTGCAGTGCCGATGATTAGGGTCGCCAGTAGGGAAACGGCTAAAGTACGCCAGGTGTTACGCATATTTACTCCTTGTTGAGAGGTTGGTTTTAAGATTAATTTTTAAAGAAAACGGCTATTCTATTCTCATCAATCGTGTGAATCGGAATCTGCATGCCATAAATCTGTTGTAGTGCGGCGGTTTGCATAATCTGCCCGACCTCGCCCTGTCGCACCAAGCAACCGTTTTTCAAGGCAACGATATAGTCGGAATAGCATGAAGCGAAGTTAATATCATGGATCACAATCACCACGGTTTTGCCCAGTTCATCGCACAACTTGCGTAACACCTGCATAATCTGCACCGAATGTTTCATATCCAGATTGTTCAGTGGCTCATCCAGCAAAATATAGTCGGTATCTTGCGCCAACGTCATCGCAATATAGGCGCGTTGGCGCTGCCCACCACTTAATTCGTTGATAAACACATGGCGCATCTTTTGCAGATCCATGTAGTCAAGCGAGCGTTCGATATAGTTGCGATCGGTTTCGGTCAACCGCCCTTTGCTGTAGGGGAAACGCCCGAATGCAACCAAATCTTCCACCGTCAAGCGTAAATCCAAATGGTTGCTCTGTTTTAAAATCGACAACCGTTTAGCAATTTCGCTATTGGGAATTTGGCTAATCGGTGTGTCGTCTAACCGCACTTCGCCACTGTCAGCCTGCAATAAGCGGCTGATAATCGCCAGTAACGTACTTTTTCCGGCACCGTTCGGACCAATGAACGAGGTGATCTTACCCTTAGGAATCGTCAAGGAAATATCATTCAAAATCGTTTTTTCCGCATATTTTTTACTGATATGCTTGATGGCTAAACTCATTAATCACTCCGTTATTGATTGCGACGTAATAAAAGATAAATAAAATAGATGCCGCCAATAAAGTTGATAATAACACTCAGCGTGGTGCTGAAATTCAGCAGTTGCGACACCACAAACTGCCCGCCAATCAATGTGACAATGGCAAGCAACACGGCGGCCGGCACCAGCAAGCGATAATGGTGACTACGGATAAACTCCAAGGTTAAGTTCATCACCAGCAAACCTAAGAAGGTAATAGGACCGACAAGTGCGGTTGCAATCGAGGTTAAAATTGCCACCACAATCAACAAGCGCTTGCTTAAACCACGGTAATCCACCCCCAGATTTATCGCCTGATCACGCCCAAGTGCCAATACATCAAGTACGTTCAAATAGCGTACCGCATAAGCGATAACCGCAAACAACAGTCCGGCTGCCAGCCAAAGAATCTCACTATTCACTTTATTAAAGCTGGCAAAACTAGCATCTTGCAAAATTTGAAACTCATTTGGATCGATCAACACTTCCATAAAAGTGGTCAAGCTCTGAAAAAACGTGCCGAAAATGATCCCGACCAGCAATAGAAAAAATAGATTTGCTTGCTCACGCTTAAATAAAAAATAGTAAAACAGCAGCGAAAACAGGGTCATGATGCCAGCGGAAAGCAGAAAATTGAGCTGCGGATCCATTTGAGTCAACGCATCGGCGCCAAATAGAAAAATAATGGTTAATTGAATTGACACATACAGCCAATCCAGTCCCAAAATACTCGGGGTTAAGATACGGTTATTCACCAGCGCTTGAAAAATCATGGTCGAAAAGGCAATTGCAATGGCGGTCAACCCAATCGCACTCAAGGAAATCAAGCGATAATTCAGCGCATATTGCCAGCGCTTCGGCAGGCCGTAAGCCAGATACAGCGCCACCACCAGCAAACTGCCAAGCAACAATAGGCACATCTTGGCTCGATTAGACAGTATTGACTTAGACATGACGGAACCGCTTAAACAACAGCAGCAGGAAAATACCACTGCCGATCACCCCCACCACTAAACTGATGGCAATTTCATACGGGTAAATCAGCAGCCGCCCAAGAATATCGCACGCCAACACAAACAGGGCGCCCAAAAGTGCGGTATGCGACAAAATATTTTTTAGATTATCCCCCAGATATAGGGTCACAATATTCGGTACAATCAAGCCCAAAAACGGAATCACCCCGACGGAAACAATCACCACCGAAGTCACCACCGCAACAATTGCCAAACCGAGATATTGGATCCGCTTGAAATTCACCCCTAGATTGAGCGCAAAAGATTCTCCCATACCGACAATCGCAAAACGGTTGGCAAACAGATACACCAACAGTAGCGCCGGCACACTGAGATATAACATTTCATAACGCCCGCTCATCACCAGTGAAAAGTCACCTTGCAACCAACCGGCAATATTTTGCAGCAAGTCCTCTTTCATCGCCAAAAAGATGGTGACCGAACTGATAATATTGCCAAACATAATCCCGACCAACGGCACGAAAATCACGTCTTTAAATTTCAGTTTCGATAAAATGGTAATAAATACCAACGTGCCGAGAAAAGCTGTGATGATCGCAATCATGGTTTTGGTCAGCATAGAAGCGCTAGGAAACAGAATAATCGCCAACAAAATCCCCAAACGTGCCGAATCCATCGTACCTGCCGTGGTCGGTGCCACAAAGCGGTTACGGGTTAACTGCTGCATCACCAAACCACTGATCGCCAAACTGGCACCGGCAATCAAAATACTGAGCAAGCGTGGAATGCGACTCGCGGTAAACACCTGCCACTGTTCAGCATCAAAATACAGCAGCCCGCTCAGCGTAACACGACTGACGCCGAGAAAAAGAGAAAATAGCGATAACACCAATAACAGGCATATCAGATAACGTCTTTTGATCATCACGAATTTACTACTAGCACAACCCAAATCGAATGAGAATGATTTTTTATTTTATAGATTAAGGAAAAATAGTCAATTCTGTTTTGCCGAAATGATTCCGCGTTTTATACTAACCCGACTTATCCCCTGTTTTTAATCACGATGACCAAAGGATTACTCTGTTCACTGCTAGCTTCTGCGCTGTTCGGTTACCTGTATTATTTCACTACGTTGCTGACACCACTCAGCGGGCTGGATGCCCTTGGTTTCCGAATTCTGTTTATGCTGCCTGCAGTGCTTGCGGTCCTTCTTTTATTTAAACAGCAAAAGCGATTAGTTGAACATTTAACCCGAATCAAACAACAGCCCTTTCTGCTGCTAGTGGTGATTTTCAATGCAGCAATGATGGGGTTTCAGATGTGGCTCTATTTATGGGCGCCGAATAACGGAAGTGCGGTTGAAGTCACTGTCGGCTATCTGCTGTTGCCTTTGGTGCTAGTCGCATTTGGTAAATTTTTATTCAAAGAAACGATTTCACGCTATAAAGCACTGGCGATTCTGTGTGCCGGCATAGCGGTGCTGCTGAATATTTTACTAACCGGAAAAATGTCGTGGGAAAGTCTGGCGGTCGGCTTGGGCTATGCATTGTATTTCGCCAGTCGCAAATTCCTCAAAATGAACGATCTGGCGGTTTTTACCTTAGAAGTTAGCCTACTGTTTCCATTCTGTGTGTATATGGTGGCAGAAGTCGATCTCACTGCGGTTGCCGATATCAACCCACACATTTATCTGCTGGTTTTTCTGCTCGGTTTGATCAGCAGCATTGCCTTTATTGCTTATATCTTAGCCAGCAACTGGCTACCGATTAATTTACTCGGACTGCTGGGTTACCTGGAAACAGTCGCTATGTTGTTTATTTCACTGTACATTGGCGAAACCATTCAACCCGCTTCTTACCCGCTACTGTTCGGACTTTCCGCCGCCATGTTGCTGTTGATGTATGATGGGTTTAGGGCGAGGAAGAGATTGGGTTAGAAAAGTGAACCAAGATATTATTTATTAATATAAATGCGTGCTGATGACTAATAATAAATAGAGAGAATAGTAATGAGTGAGCAAACCGAACATTTTTTTATTACTGGTACTTGGTGGACATTAGCAATTACATTCATTTTCTTATTTGGTTATATTGCTGAAAGAATTACTAATATTGATAGCGATTTAGACACTTTTTCAATGACAGTAATTCTTTTCTATGCTCTGCTTTTTTTCTGGCTTCTATGGTTTGGCTATCATTTTTACACTGGATTTTGGCAATCTGACATCGAAATATATTTCAACCTTATATTATTAACTTTTTTATTTTCTATAATAGTATTAATTCTCAGTATATTTACTGGTTACCTCTTTGCATTTTATAGCATTGGCGTAACAATATTAGCAACAATCATTATTAAACTTATTTTATATTATAGAAAAACAAAAAATAATTAAAAATCACTTTCTATTGATATGACTTATCAGAGGCTATATGTTTATTGAGCAGCATACTAAACTTAACTACCGAATTCTTTTTTCGTCTATCACTTTCTGGGATAATGATAACTTAACTCTTCACGTTCAAGTTGCACCTAATTTTATAGGTTACAATCCCAGTATAGAGAATGAATGTGTTGTATTAGATGTTCTCGAACTGATTGACACACTCTCTACCGATGGAAAAGGTTACTTACTCACCTGTGAATGCGGCTATGCGGAAGACAGTGATATTTTATCCCCTTTAACCAAAAATAGTGATGATAAATATATTTATTGGGATTTAGATATTAAAAGTTATCGTACTATTCTATCACATCCATTATCAAAAAGAGAAAGCGGAACACTGAGACTTATATTTGATAAAAATGAATATAGAGACTCTATTATAGAAATGATGTCAGAACTACAAAAAATAATTCGCGAGGGTATTGCTGCAAGCTCATTAAGCAAGAAAAACCTCACTAATACCTATGGCTTAAGAGATAATTTCCATAATATTATCAAAAATTATCCTCATATTACTCATTTACCTGTTGAAAATATAAACCCATACGATTTATAAG
>NZ_VDHB01000006.1:0-15371 GCF_006227735.1 Testudinibacter sp. 'clade 2' | reverse complement strand
ATCAACAGACCCTAGGGTCTGTTGATGTTTATTTATCTAAACCACCCAATAAGATATATTTGATCTCTAAATAATCTTCAATCCCGTATTTTGAACCTTCACGCCCCAAGCCCGATTGTTTCACACCACCGAACGGTGCGGCTTCGTTAGACAAAATGCCGCTGTTAACGCCGACCATGCCGTATTCCAAAGCTTCTGATACTCGCATAATCCGTCCGATATCACGGCTGTAGAAATAAGACGCTAAGCCGAATTCAGTAGCGTTGGCGGCCGCTATCACTTCATCTTCCGTTTCAAATTTGAAAATCGGCGCCAACGGACCAAAGGTTTCCTCAGTTGCCACTTTCATCTCAGCGGTCACATTGCGCACAATCGTCGGTTGATAGAACAATCCGCCTTGTTCCGCCAGCATACCGCCACAAACAATTTCAGCCCCGTGATTCAATGCATCGGCA
The DNA here is from genome assembly GCF_006227735.1 of Testudinibacter sp. 'clade 2'. Lineage (NCBI taxonomy): Bacteria > Pseudomonadati > Pseudomonadota > Gammaproteobacteria > Pasteurellales > Pasteurellaceae > Testudinibacter > Testudinibacter sp. 'clade 2'. The sequence continues at coordinate 14,916 of NZ_VDHB01000006.1, read as the reverse complement.
AGATGTTGTTCCACTTTAGCTACCGCACTTTGATCGATTAACGGTCCAAACGTAACACCCTGCTCTAAACCGTTACCGATTTTTAAGCCGGCTACCGCACTTTTAAAGCGTTCGATAAAAGCCTCATACACCGCACTTTGTACATAAATTCGATTAGCACAGACGCAGGTCTGCCCGGCATTGCGGAATTTACAGGCGATGGCACCTTCCACGGCGGCCTCTAAATCGGCATCATCAAATACAATAAATGGTGCATTGCCGCCCAGCTCCAATGAGACTTTTTTAATGGTTGAAGCGCATTGCTGCATCAGCAAACGCCCGACTGAAGTTGAGCCGGTGAAGCTGAATTTTTTCACCCGATCATCTTCGGTCAACACCTTACCGATTTGAGTGGCACTGCCGGTGATCACATTAAATACTCCGGCAGGAATCCCTGCCCGTTCGGCTAATTCCGCCAATGCCAAGGCGGATAATGGGGTTTGCGAAGCGGGACGAATGACAAAGGTACAACCTGCCGCCAATGCCGGTGCTGCTTTGCGGGTGATCATCGCATTCGGGAAATTCCACGGTGTGATTGCAGCACAAACGCCAATCGCTTGCTTGGTGACCAAAATCCGTTTATCCGCACTTGGCGCCGGAATGGTGTCGCCGTAAATCCGTTTGGCTTCCTCGGCATACCATTCGATGTAAGAGGCGCCGTAGAGGATTTCGCCTTGCGCTTCTGCCAGCGGTTTGCCTTGTTCGATTGTTAAAATCGTCGCCAAATCGTGTTTATGCTGCACAATCAGCTCGAACCAGGTGCGCAAGAGTTGGCTGCGCTGTTTAGCCGTTTTCTGTTGCCAAGCTTGCTGTGCTTGATGTGCCGCCGCCACGGCTTGCCGCGCTTCTTGTTCCGCCATTTGCGGGATTTCGGCAATCACCTCGCCAGTCGCCGGATTCAGTACCGCAATTGTTTCGCCGTTTAAGGCTTGGCGCCACTCGCCATTGATGTAACATTCGGTTTTAAGTAATTGAGGGTCGTCTAATCGAAACATCGCTTGCTCCTTACTAGGGTCTATTGATCGTTGTACCGCACTTTGTCACTTTGTTGATCGAGTTGTGCCAGCCAATCCAGTTTCTGCTTAATTTTGGCTTCCATGCCTCGTTCGCTCGGGAAGTAATAGCGGCTGTCTTTTAGCTCCGGCGGGAAATAATTCTCACCAGCAGCGTAGGCGTTTTCTTCGTGGTGGGCATAACGGTATTCATCGCCGTAGCCGAGTGATTTCATTAGCTTGGTCGGGGCATTACGCAAGTGCGGTGGCACGTCGTAGTCAGGGAATTGGGTTGCCTGTTGTTTGGCAGTGTTGAAGGCTTGATACACCGCATTACTTTTCGGCGCCACCGCCAGATACACTATCGCTTGTGCAATCGCCCGTTCCCCCTCAGCCGCGCCAACACGGGTGAAGCAATCCCACGCACTGAGTGCCACTTGCATCGCACGTGGATCAGCATTACCGATGTCTTCCGAAGCAATCGCCAATAAGCGCCGCGCCACATACAACGGATCACCACCGGCGGTGATAATGCGGGCATACCAATACAGTGCCGCATCCGGCGCAGAGCCACGAATCGATTTATGCACTGCCGAAATCAAATCGTAATAACGATCGCCTTGCTTATCAAAGCGAGCTTGCCGCTCACCTAAAACTTCAATCAGCAGCGCTTGGGTGAGTTGCTTTTTGCCGTCAATTTCATCTGCCATATCGACCATTAATTCGAGGCAGTTCAAGGCAAGACGTGCGTCACCATTGACATATTCCGCTAATATCGCCAGTAAATTCTCTTCCAATTGAACGTGTTCGCCGCCCAGACCGCACTTGCTATCACTCAGTGCATGTTGCAGCACTTGTTGAATTTCGGTTTGGCTCAGCGCTTTGAGCAGATACACTCTGGCACGGGACAGCAAAGCACTATTCAGTTCAAACGAGGGATTTTCGGTGGTGGCGCCAACAAAAATAATCGTGCCGTCTTCAATGTGCGGCAGAAATACGTCTTGCTGGCTTTTGTTGAAACGGTGGACTTCATCGACAAATAAAATGGTACGGCGGTCGGCTTGTTTGTTCTGTCTGGCTCGTTCAATCGCTTCGCGAATTTCTTTCACCCCGCCGGTGACCGCTGAAATGCGTTCCACTTCGGCATTAATCCGTTGCGCCAGAATTTCCGCCAAGGTGGTTTTGCCGGTGCCGGGCGGCCCCCACAAAATCATTGAGTGAATGTGCCCGGCATCAATCGCTTTGCGCAGCGGTTTGCCCGCTGCCAGCAAATGCGACTGCCCGAAATAGTTGTCCAGCGTAGTCGGGCGCATCCGTGCCGCCAGCGGACGGAAATCACTTTCAGCAAAATCAAACGAGAGATTATTCACGCTCTTATTCCCTGTTAACTTAACGCTGACTTAACGCTGGCTCAGCGCTGATCATCCAGTTCTACCCCTTTCGGCACGCTAAACTGAAACAATTTATTGTCCAGCGTCACATTATTCATATTGCGCAGCATATACAAATTCGCCTGTCCGTCCTGTTCAATGGTGCTGAAGTTACGCAACAAACCGTTGCTGTCGATTCGCACTTCGAAGCGCTTGATCGCACTGTCTTTGGCTTTTGGCGTCAGGGTAAAGGTATCGTCTTTTTGTGTGACCGTATAGTTGTTCCACTGTTGCGGATCATTGCTGGTCAATAGGATAAACGGGGTGTTGTCAATCGCTTCTGACACCTTGCGTGCGGTGACTTGCTGCACAAACGGATCGTAATACCACAAGGTTTTGCCGTCGGCGATAATTTGAGTTTCTTGTGGTTTTTTAGTGTCTAAACGGAACAAATTCGGACGTTTCACCTGAAATTTACCGCTGCCTTCCTGCACTAACTTACCGTCGGCACTGGTCACTCGTTGGTTGAAATCGGCGCTGTAAGAACCCACTTCCGCCAAGCGCTGTTGCAATTCATCGACCGCCGCGGCCCACACATTCGCCGTGGCTGAAAACAGCAATGCCGCAAGTGCGGTGTGGCGTAAAAGTGCGGTTTTGTTTAAATATCTCATCTTTTTTCCTCTCAATACTGTTAATCAGTTGCGTATAAATAAGACAATTGGTTTATCAATAGGTTCTTAAGCCAATCTGCGAGGGGCAAAGCCCCTTATGATGCCTAACCGTGTACGGAAATTGCTATCAGTCTTAATCATACTGATTACGTGGTGCCAAAATTTCGCGCTTACCGTTATTCGGCGAAGAGAGAATCCCTTGCGCTTCCATTTGATCGACAATCCGTGCCGCACGGTTAAAGCCCAGTTTGAAATTGCGCTGAATCGAAGAGATCGAGGTTGTGCCGGTCGTCAGCACATATTCCACCACCGAGTCAAACAACTCATCAATATCATCATCAGCGCCAACCGCACTTTCGCTGCTCTCTTCTTCTTGCGAGACCACAATATCATCCAGATATTGCGGTTTGCCGCGCGCACGCCAGTCATCAGCCACTTTGTTGACCTCTTCATCGCTCATAAAAGCGCCGTGCACCCGAATCAGTTCGGACGAACCTTGCCCGGAATACAGCATATCGCCACGCCCTAACAGTGCTTCCGCACCACCTTGATCAAGGATAGTACGTGAGTCGATTTTACTAGCGACGGTGAACGCAATTCGACTTGGAATATTGGCTTTAATCAAACCGGTGATCACATCGACCGACGGGCGTTGCGTTGCCAAAATCAAATGAATCCCCACCGCACGCGCCTTTTGCGCCAAGCGGGCGATCAGCTCTTCCACTTGTTTGCCGGCAACCATCAACAAATCGGCAAATTCATCGACAATCACCACGATATAACTCAATTTTTCCAACGCCGGCGGCATGCTGTCCATGGTATCACCCGGACGCCAGGTCGGATTTGGAATCGGCAGATTCATCGCTTCCGCTTCGTCAATCTTACCGTTGAAACCTTCGATATTGCGTACATACAACGACGACAATAGTTGATAGCGGCGCTCCATCTCGTCCACACACCAACGCAGCGCATTGGCGGCTTTTTTCATGTCGGTCACCACTTCGGTCAGCAAGTGCGGTATGTCGTTGTAAATCGACAGCTCCACCACTTTCGGGTCAATCATGATAAAACGCACCTCTTCCGGTTTACGTTTATACAGCAAGCTCAAAATCATGCTGTTGACCCCGACTGACTTACCTGAGCCGGTCGAACCTGCCACCAGCAAGTGCGGCATTTTCGCCAAATCAACCACAATCGGTTCACCGCTGATGTCTTTGCCCAAGGCGAGCGGTAAAATAGCAGTGCTTTGGTTGAATTGTTTGCTCGCCAGCACATCGCGTAAACTCACGGTTTGGCGACGCAGGTTCGGCGTTTCGATACCGATATAGGGCTTGCCCGGAATCACTTCCGCCACACGGATCGAACGGAACATTAAGGCTCGCGCCAAGTCGGTATCCAACCCGCTGACTTTCGAGGCTTTAGTACCCGGCTCCAACTCCAATTCATAACGAGTAACCACCGGTCCGACCAACACACTCTGCACTTTGGCTTTAACATTAAAATTGCGCAGTTGATGTTCGATCTGTGCGGAAGTTTCGTCGATTTCCTCGCGGCTGATGTCTTGTTGTTCGGCTTTGCGCTGCTCCAACAAATCCAAACTTGGCAACGGTGTAGTCGGTTTGCCGCTGTGGCTGACTTTCGGTTGTAACAATGGATGTATCAAGCTGTTTTCATACGGTTTGTAGTTTGGCGTCGCTTTTGCTTGCGCCGCATCATCGTGATTTAAGATCACCTGCAACTCTTTTTCCGCATTCAGTGCTTGTGCCGCTTGCTGCATTTGCGCCAAACGTTGTTGTTCACGCTCGGCAAACTGGCGTGCCAAATCGTTGATTAACTCTTCATCCGGCTCTTCAACAGTATTTTCTGAAACAGTGTTTGCTGAAGCTGAATTGAGTGTAGCAACACTGCCTATAGTATTTTCGGTATCCTTTGATATTGAGGCAGCTGTTGCCAAACTGATTTTCGGCATACCTTCGATTTCAGGCAGATTAAAATTGCTTAACGTTGGATCGTTCGCTTGAGCTACCGTGCTCGCTGTAATCGACACTTTCGGTAGTTCAGTGGTTTGTTCGACCTGATAATTACCAAAGTGCGGTAACGCCTCAGCCGAAAGTGTCGTATCACGAGGTTGATCGACTGTCGAAGGTGCAGTTTCATTCAACCCGACAATGATCGGATGCGCTGCCTCACGTTGATCTTCATCAGATAGTTTACTCAATTGAGATTCTGTCGCCCGATTAACAGCAGCTTTTCTTGCTTGCAACACACTGTCAGGCAAGAAAATTTCTTCCAACTGCTCAACCGAGCCCGGCGAAACTGCCGCTGCTGACAGCTCACCGACCTGCGACTCTGGCTGCGGCGTGGCTTGGTTACGCTCATCATCTTCATCTTCTTCGTCATATTTGGCTGTCAGCCATTGATAAGCGCTGACTAAAAGCATGATCAAAGACATACCTGAACTCAGAATAAAACCGACTACCGTAGCACTAAAGCCAGCCATAAAACTACCGAACATGCCCAATGACGGATACAGGCTTTGGATTAACCAACCGCCCAGCACACCACCGGCAAGGTAGGTATCACTATTAGAAAGTAGCAATGCGGCTAATGACGTCAACCCGCATAGCAATAATAAAAAACCGAACAGTCGCAGTAAAGCCCGTCCTTTGCTGAATTGATCACGCCAACGATTGCGCAGCAGTAAGATCGAAGAAACGACCACTACAAACGGAATAATATTGGCAACCGAGCCAAACAGCGCAAACAGCAAATCTATACACCAAGCACCAAAAGCACCGGCTTTATTTAATGGTTGTTGCTGCGGGCTGGCAACTGTCCAGCCGTTATCATAAGGACTGTAACTAGACCAAGCGATAATAAGATACACGCCGAACAGTACTATCAGCCCGAGAATAATTTCAATAATATACTGCTTAGCCGTATATTGTGGTCGAAGGTGTCGAATCATGGTTTAGGTCTTTTATTGGGTTTTCGCTTTCAATTGCAGGTAATTGGTTTGTTTCACTTCTTCCATGACAACATAAGTGCGGGTGTCGTTCACGCCCGGCAGGTGTAGCAAGGTTGTACCCAGCAATTTACGGTATGCCGCCATATCCGCCACTCGTGTTTTCAGCAGGTAATCAAAATCCCCCGACACCAAGTGGCACTCTTGAATTTCATCCAGTTTTTGCACTGCTTGATTGAACTCTTCAAAAACATCCGGCTTGCCGCGCACCAACGTGATTTCAACAATCACCAACAGCGCAGAATCCAATAGCTCCGGATTCAACAGCGCCCGATAGCCTGTGATGATCCCCTGTTTTTCCAAACGACGCACCCGCTCTAAGCAAGGCGTCGGCGACAATCCGACCTTGCGTGATAAATCAATATTGGAAATCTTGCCGTTACGCTGAAGTTCATCCAGAATGTTAAGATCAATAGCATCAAGTGCTTTGATTAATTTTTTAGTCATTCGTTTACCGCTTGAAGTCAACATATTCAATAAAAATAAAATACTAGATTACCTGATTTTTAGCGGTTTTTATAGCGTACTGCGCCACAAAATAAAAAATCAGCCTGCCATCAATAAACGGCAGACTGATTTTTATGCTAATTTTAGGTTAAAGTGCGGTTTTTCCGCAAATTAAGCGTAGCGCTTGAAAATCAAGGTCGCATTGGTGCCGCCAAAGCCGAAACTGTTTGACATCACCGTGTTCAGTTTCTTGTCGGTTTGCACTTTGGTCACAATATTCATGCCTTGCGCTTTTTCATCCAGCTGGTCAATATTGATGCTTGGGGCGATAAAATCGTGGTTCAGCATTAATAATGAATAAATCGCTTCGTGCACACCTGCCGCACCCAACGAGTGACCGCTCATCGCTTTGGTCGATGAAATCGCCGGTGTATTGTCACCAAACACTTCACGCACCGCTTCCAGTTCTTTCACGTCACCAACCGGGGTTGACGTGCCGTGTACATTTAAATAATCGATCGGTGTATCTACGCTTGCCATCGCTTGGCGCATACAGCGTGCTGCACCTTCACCGCTCGGAGCCACCATGTCATACCCGTCGGAAGAAGCGCCATAGCCGACAACTTCCGCATAAATCGTAGCGCCACGCGCCAAGGCGTGCTCCAGTTCCTCAACCACAACCACACCGCCGCCGCCGGAAATGACGAAACCGTCACGTGCCGCATCATAGGTGCGCGAGGCTTTTTCCGGACAGTCATTGTATTTGGTAGACAATGCACCCATGGCATCAAACTCACAGGCACATTCCCATGCCAATTCTTCTGCACCGCCGGCAAACACCACATCTTGCTTGCCTAATTGGATCAATTCCACCGCATGCCCGATGCAGTGCGCTGAAGTAGCGCAGGCTGAGCTGATGCTGTAATTCACACCACGAATCTTGAATGGCGTTGCCAAACAAGCAGAAACACTGGACGCCATAGTTTTGGTGACCGCATAAGGACCGATGGCTTTCACCCCACGTGGACCGCGCATCGCATCTGCTGCAACAATTTGATTATGTGCCGAACCAGTGCCAGCGCCAATCACCAACCCGGTGCGATCATTTGAGACTTGCTCCGCCGCCAAACCGGAATGTTCAATGGCTTCCTGCATCGACAAATAGGCATACGCCGCTGCATCCCCCATAAAACGCATCACTTTACGGTCAATCAATTCCGCTGGATTCAATTTGATCGTGCCGGCAACGTGGCTTCGCATACCGATCTCAATGAATTCCGGCACACTGGTAATACCGGATTTACCTTGCTGCAAAGCAGCCAACACTTCCGCTTTATTATTACCAATACTCGAAATAATGCCATAACCGGTGATCACTGCTCTTTTCATTTACTCCAACCCTTCCTTCATCAAAACGTAATATTTTTAAACTGACCCGCTTATTGCGGAACAAATTTCAACGTACAACTGTTAGCTGAATAAATTACTATGAAAATAGAATATTGCAAGTTTTAATTACCTTCTGTCACTATTTTTGCACATTTTTTATGCAAAAAGCCGTTGGTATGATGTTAACGCAACATCTCTATTCTAATAACGGTTAAAATAGCGTACTGCCATATTCAGCTATCAACAAATCTGAGATCAATATCGACCACCATGAATAAAAAACTGACAACCCAAGCGCCGCAAATCGCTTTTCAGACCGATGATACCCCGATTTCATTACAGTTTGATGACATCTATTTTTCAACGCACAATGGACTGGCAGAAAGCCGCTATGTTTTTCTGGAAGGAAACCAATTGGAGCAACGCTGGCAACAGCACGCACAACCACACTTTGTCGTGGCGGAAAGCGGTTTCGGTACTGGGTTAAATTTCTTCACCTGCACTCAGCTATTCCGCCGCTTTCGACAGCAATATCCCAAGCATATTTTAAAACGCCTCTATTTTATTTCCTTTGAAAAATACCCGCTAAGCCCGGAGCAATTGCAACAAGCACACAAGGCGTTTCCTGAGTTTGCTGCACTTAGCCAGCGCTTACAACAGCATTATCCGTTTAACTTAAAAGGCTGCTATCGTCTGCATTTTGACGAAACCGCACTGGATCTGTGGTTTGGCGATATTCACGAGAATTTGCCTTTATTAGGCGATAATATGCTGCAAAAAATTGATGCGTGGTTTTTAGATGGTTTTGCGCCGAGCAAAAACCCACAAATGTGGTCGCAAAGTCTGTATGATGCAATGTATCGTTACAGTAAATCCAATGCTACGTTCGCCACCTTTACCGCCGCTAGTGCAGTGCGTATTGGCTTGCAGCAAGCCGGATTCGAGGTGACAAAACGCAAAGGATTCGCCCATAAACGGGAAATGCTGTGTGGCTATAAACCGGACGGGGCTACCGTTACCGGTGCTGCTGTCAAAGCCCCTTGGTATTATGCCCAAAGTGCGGTCAGCGACACAAATTCAGTGCAAGACATTGCGATTGTCGGTGGCGGTGTAGCCTCACTGTTTACCGCACTTTCCTGCCTGAAACGCGGATTAAAAGTCACGCTGTATTGTGAAGATGAGCAAGTGGCAATGAACGCTTCCGGCAACAAACAGGGGGCGGTTTATCCACAACTCAGTGATGATGACCTGCGCAACAGCCGCTTTTACGCCTACGCCTTCGCTTATGCACTGCAACAATTGCAAGATCTGGCACAGCAAGGTATTGAGTTTGAATCCGGCTGGCAAGGGGTCGCAATTTGTGCGTACAACTGTAAGGTCAAACAAAAACTAGCCCACATTATCGAGCAACAATGGGGTAGCGATTTATTACATTTTTGCGATCAAACCGAGCTGAGTCGCTTAAGCGGAATCGAGTTACATTGCGACGGTGTTTTTATCCCGAAAGGTGGCTGGCTGGCGCCGCAACAACTGGTGCAAAATGGGTTTGAACAGTTACAAAAGTGCGGTCTGACGATTCGTTTCAAGCAATCGATCATCAGTTTACAAGCTGAAACTAACCACTGGAGGCTGTTTAATGATCAAAAGGTACAGTTTGAACATCAGGTGGTGATTCTGGCTAATGGTCACCAAATAACCCAATTTGACCAAACCGCCCAACTTCCACTCTACCCGGTGCGCGGGCAAGTCAGCCAAATTCCGACGGGAGAAAAGCTGAAGAACCTGAAAGCGGTGCTCTGCTACGACGGTTATTTAACACCGGTCGATCAAGCACAACAAAGCCACTGCATTGGCGCCAGCCACCTGAGAAATAGTGCTGACCGCACTTTTAGTGCCGCAGAACAACAGCAAAACGCTGACAAACTACGACAGAATCTGGCTGGCTGTGACTGGTTGACGGAAATTAAGACTGATGACAATTTAGCGCGTATCGGTGTGCGTTGCAGCACCCGTGAACGCATTCCGATGATGGGCTGTGCACCAAACTTTGCGCAAACCGCCAACGTGTATCACAACCTATTCAACCTGCGTCGGCGTCGTCAACCGATCGCTACCGCACCATATCACCCCAATTTATACCTGCTGGCTGCACTCGGATCGCGTGGTTTAACCTCCGCCCCACTGTTGGCTGAAGCCTTAGTCTGCCAGATTCTAGGCGAACCGATTCCACTGGGCGAAGACATCCTACAAGCCCTCAGCCCAAACCGCACTTGGATCAGAAAATTATTGAAAGGAACGCCTTTGACATAAGAGTAGCGGCTGTGTTTGTTGGAAACACAGTTGCTACTCATCTATTAGTGGCTGTTGACCTTTGGTGTTTATAAATCAAGCAAAAAGAGTATGATTTTATCCGACAGCGACCTACGGTCGCAATCGGTTAAGCATTGATGAGAGGCTTTGCCTCTCTGAAGCAGCCGCAAAGCGGCTGATCTATGCGTAACCTAGTACGGCTTTGCCGTGCTAGGCTAAAAGGATTAGTTTTAGCTCAAATAATATACTTAAAACATCAACAGACCCTAATCTGAATTCACCTTGCCGGTGGAGTGAGGCATTATCATTGCTGCCACAGCATTATTTCTGGCTGTTGTTATAATATTGATACGCCTCGTCAATCGAAGCAAAATTGTGCATATGCCCGGCTTCTAACACCGCCGCATTATCACAATATTCGCGCACGGCTGCCGGGCTGTGCGATACCAAAATGATCGAACGATCTTTACGTTTTTCAAACAACTCATATTTACACTTGGCAGAAAAACGGGAATCACCAACTGCAATCACTTCGTCAATCAGATAACAATCAAATTCTACCGACAGCGACAACGCAAACGCTAAACGAGCTTTCATACCCGAAGAGTATTTTTTGACCGGTTCATACAGGTAATCGCCTAATTCGGAAAATTCTTCGGTGAAACGTTTGACATAATCAATATCGACATCATAGATGCGGCAAATAAAGCGCAAATTATCCATGCCGGTCAAACTGCCCTGAAAAGCACCGCTAAACGCCAACGGCCAAGAGATACTCATGCTACGATCAATCGTGCCGCTGGTCGGCGGCTCTACCCCGCTGATCAAACGAATCAGGGTCGATTTTCCCGCCCCGTTGCGCCCCAAGATCCCGATTTTTTCGCCTTTTTGCAGCTCGAAGTTGATGTTGTGTAGCACTGGTCGCCAACCACTACGGGTTAAATACCGCTTACTGACATTCTGAACACTAATCATGACGGTTCGATTCCTTCACTAAAGTTTTTCACCATGAGCAAACCTATCAAAAGCATCGCCAAATTACAGACTAAAATGTACCAAGGATTTTCATAAGTGACTACACTGGAACCAAAATAACCATGACGAAACATTTCTGTACCGTGGATCATCGGAATCCATAACACATATTTATGTGCCTGCACCGGTAGTGTATGTACAAAAAAGAAGGCTCCGGATAGCGGCAACATCACAAAACTCAAAGTTCCCCAGATTTTACCAAACGGCTCTATATGATACGCAATAGAACAGATGATGAAACCTAGCCCAGCGGCAAACATCGCCATCAACATCCACGCCAATAACATATAAAAAATATCTTGTGGCGGTTCAATCCAATTAATCGCAATTAGAATTGCCATAATCGTAATTTGTGCAATCGTTGCTCCGGCTACTTCTAGCAACATTCGGGAAATCAGAGTATCCAGCACCCTAACATTACGGTGATAAAGTAGGCTAATATTGCCTGAAATCGCACCAATCGAGCGATTTGATGCATTACGCCACATCATTGCCATTGGATAACCGGTAATCACAAAAGCAATAATATTCAAGGTTGAAATACGATCTGCTCGTAGAAATTTCCATAACAACACGATCACCAGTGTTAACAATAGTGGTTCGACAAACAACCATAAAAAACCAATATTTCTACGCCCATAACGAGTGATGATTTCACGCATCAATAAAGCGCCAATCACCCTTTTTTGAATGGAACAGGATTGTCGCAACGTAGTTTGATCACCGTATTGCATCAGTTTTTATGCTCTCTCACACTGGCTAACATCAGGCTTAATACCCCATACAACATTAAACCAATAATTAAAGTGGCGAAAATATTGTAGATTCGATACGGTTCTAAGGCTAAATCCGGCTTGCTCGGCTGATTTATGACTTCCAAATAAAGTTGCTGACGATCCGCTTCGCCTTTGGCATTCTGCAAAGAGGTTATTGCTGTTGTTAGCTGTTGTTGTGCTAGGGTGTTATCCAACACTAAACGTTGGTATTCTGCCGTTTGATTGGCAATGGAATCACCACCGCCAAAAATGGTTTGAATTTGCTGCTGAATTTCTGTACGAATGCTTTTCTCTCTTGCCTGCAAAGTTCTAACTTGCGGGTTTTGCGGAGAAATGGCACGCACTTGATCCAACTGTGTTTGAATATTGATCAATTCATCTTGCAATTTTGATATCAAGGCCAACTGCACTTCCGATTGCGCCTGTAAATCAAAAATTCCGTTCTTAATACGATATTCACTCAAAGCAGAAGCCGAATCTGTTACACGTTGTTCCGCCTCTTTTACTGATTGCTCAGCAAAAATAATAGTATCTCGTCTAGCACGTTCATTCAGACGGTTAATTAAAGTTTCACCTAAACTCAATAACTCAGCATTAATTTTTTGCCCATCCTCTGCATTAAAAGCCCGAATACTAAGCGTCGCAATACCGGATACAGAATCAAGACTAACTGACTCCCGTTTCTGGAAGTAACGATAAAATGCCTCTTGTTCATCATTTAAACCAAATGGATTAAAACGACTAAATAGATCACCTTGATCTTCATAGAATTGCCGCATCGGTAGCACTGCTTCTAACTGTTCTAAGGCGTTACGCGAGCGCATAAACTCCTGCACAGTATAAGTATCGTCTTGCGAACGAGCGAAACCAATGCTTTGCAATAATGCGCCAACGCCGCTCAGAGACGCTTGGTTACGTGAAGAGCGAACAACAAAACTAGATTCAGAAATATACACATCTGATGCCCAAAAGGTAAAATAAAATACTGAACAGAATGTCGGAATCAATACCGTAATCCAAAACAACGGATTAAATTTTTTCCATATCTTTTTCACCTTTTTTTCTGCTTTTACTGCTGGTATCGGTTTTTCTGCGATTAATGTGGTTTCTGTCATTTCTTATTTCTCCATTAATCCGATAAATTATTGACGCTGTTAGCCGTGCTGGTGACCGGCGAGGTAATCGAGAAAATAATTCTCAAGAATTTTTGGAATTCCGCCAACGGTGCATTGGACACATACACAATATCTTTATTCTGAATTGGGAAACGCTGCAACCAAAATAGTGATTTTGGCTCTAACAAATTAAGGCGATACACCGTCGGCACATCCATACCAACACCATAACCACGCCCCTGCCAAGTGGCTTTGTCTTGTGCACTCAACTTCTCAAACGGCAAATAGCGGAACACAAACACCCCACGTGGATCAGAACGGGTGTCAATCAACCCGCCCATGCGGCCGATAGCTTCCGCCAGCGTTAAACCTTTAGCCGAAAACCGCACTTCACGATTGCTGCCCACCGCCCCCAGTGCGGTAAAGCTCAATGGATTATTTAATAACGAAATTACATCACCAGAACGCAACCGGATATTCTCATTTGGATTAGACGCCAGTCTTTCCAACGAAATGGTTTTGACCTCACTGCCACGAGTCAACTGCACTGAAATATCATAGGCATTTTCCGTCGCCCCACCAACAGCCGCCACTGCATCTAGCACCCTTTCGCCATGGGCTGTCAGCGGCATACGAACACTGTTACCTTGGCGCAACACGGTGACATTGGCCGAATTGTTTTTCACCAAACGTACCATCGCCTGTGGCTGATTCGCCATCGGGCTTAAGCGACGTACAATCTCTTTTTGAATTTGCTCCGGCGTTTTACCTCGCACCGAAATAGCCCCTAAGAATGGAATCGTAATTTTGCCACTCTCACTCACCATCTGCTCCGGCAAACTGGTCAGCTGCGCCCCACCTGTGCCACTTTGGTTCAACACCCCACCAAACAATACTGCCGGCGCCGCCTCCCAGATCATCACATCCAGCGTATCGCCCACATTCACCGCACCGTTATAACTGTTAGCATTAGCAAAATGGCTGAACGACTGCGCCTGCTGCTGATTGAAAAGTGCGGTAGCGACATTATCCTCCACCTCCACCACCTCCACCGTCGGCAGATTTTCCGTGTTTTGATTTTGCAAATCCATCACCCGACTTTGGCTAGGCCCCGAAGTCGGCATGCTATTACAGGCTGCCAGCGTTAGGCAGCAGAGGGAAAGGGTTAGTTTTTTCATGTTAAGTTATATTATAAAAATTTAATAAATATCTGATTCCGATTATAGTTTATTCTTTGCTGGGTATAAACTCTTTTAAAGTCAAATCATCATATGCCGTTTTGTGGTACATTTTTCTTCCCCAAACTATATTTTCTTTAACTATACTCGCTGGAGTGCCTAACACTACACTATTAGGTTTGAGAATACTTTTTGTTACGATTGAACGAATACCAACAACAATATTACTCGCTAAAGTGACACCTTTTAAAATCGTAACATCTCTACCCAACCAGATATGATCGCCAAGTTTAATACTACTGCCATGATTAAGTCTCTCCCCCGAAGATAAACTATAAATGGGATGCATATCACTAGTTCGAATTTCATATCCGTGTGCGAACATACAATCTCTCCCTATATCTAAACTAGATTCCTCAGCAATAGTCAGCTCTCCTCTCCCAATAGTCGTATTTTCGCCAATATTTAAAGCACAATTTGTAAAAAGAGAAGCTATACATCCAGTCAGCTCAACATTTTCACCAATAAATAACCGAATATTATTTCCTTTTAACCGTATATTACTGCTT
>NZ_VDHB01000059.1:0-18028 GCF_006227735.1 Testudinibacter sp. 'clade 2' | reverse complement strand
AGTCCAGCAGGAGGAGCCATTATTCATAACCCGTTGAGTCTACTCAGCGGGTTTTTTTGTTGTCTGAATTTAGGTGTTAAAAAAACCGCACTTTTGAAGTGCGGTTTTAGCTGGGACTTTGAATTACTGGCTTAAACTCAGCAGCGCATTGCTGATTTCATTGTCGTTATAGAACTTGGTCACGACATCTTGGAACGATTTGTTGATGATTTTTTGAATGCCTTCATTATTTACACCGAATACCCCCTCTTGCGAGTTGGTGGCGCCGAAGCTTTTCGAGAAGGTGCCTTTTGCGCCTTGTACTTCGACCACCATATTCACTTTGCTGTCGATTTTATATTTCAGATTGCCTTCGGTTACTTGCGCATTGAAGTCAGTGATTCGAACCACTACGTTGCTGTTCGAGTTAGCGCCGCTGGCAATGCGGAAACCTTTGCTGTTCAGCCCTTGTTGTACCACTTGTTGAAACAGTTGCGATACTTCAGGACTTGAGGTTAAATGCTTCATGCTGCCGCTTTCAGTATAACTGGCAATGGTAGCTGTGTTGCGCTGATCTTGGCTGACAACATTGACGATAACCCGCTGATTGGCAGTGTTAAATTGTGCGGTTGGTGCCGGTGGGGTGAAGGTCAATATGTTATTGCTTTGGGTTTGACAGCCGGTCAGTAATACCGCACCGCCTAATAGTAAGGCATATGAAAAAGTTTTTAATGTGGCTTGTTTCATTTTATCTCCTTAAGATCAACAGACCCTAAATGTTGTGTAAAATATCTGAGGGTTATTGTTGCAAACTAACGCAACAAAGTATAGCGTTAGACCGTAAAATCGCTATTTTATTCACATTATTATTGTTTTATTTGAACGTGGGAGTTTTTATGGATCAGCAACAGATTACCGCACTTTTGCAACAGGCATTGCAGCCTAGCTATCTAGAGGTGGTTAATGAAAGTCATATGCACGCTTCCGGTAAAGGGGCGAATTCACATTTTAAAGTGATTGTGGTCACTGCAGCATTTAGTGGTTTGCGGGCGGTGGTACGCCATCAAAAAATCTATCAACTCGTCCAACCACAAGACAACGCCATTCATGCTCTGGCAATTCATGCCTATGACGAAACCGAATGGCAAGAAAAACAGCGGCAAGTCTTGGCGTCACCGAATTGTATGGGGCATGGTGATTAACTCCTTGTAGTTATTTCGTAACACTGTGATAACAAATTTAGCAAAATAATGGACTCAGATCAAAAAAAGTCGTGGTTAAAGTAGAATTATAGGGGGTGAATTGGTTACAATAAGCCGTTTCTATTATCAAAAATTTAACCACTCGAGACAGCTTGTTTTGTGAATGTAAGGATCAAATACAGCTTTTCGAGGGAACCAGAATTTGAGTTTTAACTTTTATGTTTGAGCGGTAAGTATTTATCGGCGATCTTCATTGCGATACGGTAAAACTTTTTCGCCATTCATTGCTCAAAACGAGGCTGTTGCCAGCGATGATCTTGCGGTAGCAGTCGTGATGTAAACCTAACTAAAAGTAGTGCTAACAATATGATTACAATTAAGAAAGGCTTGGATCTTCCAATTTCAGGGAAGCCGGCACAGGTAATCCAGAATGGCCCTGCCATTACTGACGTTGCGGTGCTTGGCGAAGATTATGTGGGTATGCGTCCGTCTATGAGTGTCCGCGAAGGGGATGTTGTCAAGAAAGGTCAGGTGCTTTTCTCTGATAAGAAAAACCCGGGTGTGGTATTTACTGCACCGGCAAGCGGCACCGTGACGGCAATTAATCGTGGCGCTAAGCGTGTATTACAATCGGTGGTGATTCGCATTGAAGGAAATGAACAAATTACCTTTGACCGCTATGAGCCTCAGCAACTGTCGTCGTTAAGTGACGAACAGGTTCGTCAAAATTTACTGCAATCTGGTCTGTGGACCGCACTTCGTATGCGTCCGTTCAGCAAAACGCCGGCAGTTGATAGCATCCCGGCAGCTATTTTTGTCAACGCCATGGACAGTAATCCATTGGCAGCTGATCCAACAGTGATTATTCAAGAAAATCAGCAAGCGTTTCAAGATGGCTTGTTGGTGTTGAGTCGTTTGAATAGCAACAAGCTGTATCTGTGCAAAGCTGCGGGTTCATCGATTAATACACCACAAATCGAGAAGCTGCAAACCGAAGAGTTTGCCGGCCCGCATCCTGCCGGATTAAGTGGTACACATATTCACTTTTTAGATCCGGTCAGTGCCACCAAATCGGTATGGTATTTGAATTATCAAGATGTGATTGCAATCGGTAAATTGTTTACCACCGGAGAATTGTATGTGGAACGAGTGGTTGCGCTAGCTGGACCACAAGTGAACAATCCGACATTGTTACGCACTCGTTTGGGCGCCAATCTTTCACAATTAACAGCCAATCAATTAAAAGACGGTGAAAACCGTGTAATTTCCGGTTCAGTACTGAGTGGTACCACTGCGGTTGGTCCGCATGACTATTTGGGACGTTATGCGTTACAAGTTTCGGTGATTGCCGAAGGGCGTGAAAAAGAGTTCTTAGGCTGGATCATGCCGGGTGCAAATAAATTTTCGGTTACTCGTACCGTATTGGGGCATTTCGGTAGCAAACTGTTTAATTTTACCTCAGCACTTCATGGTGGACATCGTGCGATGGTGCCGATCGGCTCATACGAGCGAGTTGTACCGCTGGATATTATCCCAACCCTGCTGCTGCGTGATTTGAGTGCGGGTGACACCGATAGTGCTCAAGCCTTGGGTTGTTTGGAGCTTGATGAAGAGGATTTGGCACTTTGCACCTTTGTCTGTCCGGGCAAAAATGAATATGGTCCAATCTTGCGTGCTGCGCTAGATAAGATCGAGAAGGAAGGTTAAAAATGGGCTTAAAACATTTTTTAGAGAAAATCGAACCTGCATTTTTGCCGGGCGGAAAATATGAAAAATGGTATGCGTTGTATGAAGCCACCGCAACATTTTTATACACACCGGGTACAGTAACCCACAAGTCTTCGCACGTCCGTGATGCGATCGACTCAAAACGGATGATGGTATTGGTTTGGTTAGCACTGTTTCCGGCAATGTTTTACGGCATGTATAACGTCGGTGCGCAATCGTTGTTGGCATTAGGCAGCTTGGCATCACCAGATGTTTTTGCGCAAAATGTCGCACAAAATATTGCCAATGATTGGCATTTTGCGCTGGCTGATATGTTCGGTATTTTGTCGCAAAGTGCGGGAGTAATAGCGAAAATTGTATTGGGCGCTATTTTCTTTTTACCAATCTATGCAGTCATTTTTGCAGTAGGTGGTTTCTGGGAGGTGCTGTTCGCTACCATTCGTCGGCATGAAATTAATGAAGGTTTCTTTGTCACTTCAATTTTATTAGCACTTATTGTTCCACCAACGCTACCGTTATGGCAAGCCGCCTTGGCAGCTACATTCGGGGTTGTTGTTGCCAAAGAAGTGTTTGGCGGTGTGGGTAAAAACTTTATGAACCCAGCGTTAGCGGGACGGGCTTTCCTGTTCTTTGCTTATCCGGGACAAATTTCCGGGGATACAGTCTGGGTGGCCGCAGATGGTTTTTCTGGTGCAACCGCACTTTCACAGTGGGCAACCGGTGGAGAAGCGGGGCTGAAGCATGTGGTTACCGGCGAGCCGATCCAATGGATGGATGCGTTTTTAGGTAATATCCCTGGTTCTATCGGTGAAGTCTCTACCTTGGCGTTATTGATTGGGGCAGCCATTATTGTTTTTGCCCGCATTGCTTCTTGGCGGATTATTGCCGGGGTAATGATTGGGATGATCGCGATTTCGACGCTATTCAATCTGATCGGTTCCGAAACCAACCCACTATTCGCTATGCCTTGGTATTGGCATTTGGTACTGGGTGGTTTTGCTTTAGGGATGCTGTTTATGGCAACTGATCCAGTGTCTGCCTCTTTCACCAATAAAGGCAAATGGTGGTACGGTATTTTAATCGGAGCAATGTGCGTCTTGATCCGTGTAGTTAACCCGGCTTACCCGGAAGGGATGATGTTAGCGATTCTATTTGCTAATTTGTTTGCGCCGTTATTTGACTACTTGGTCGTTCAGGCAAATATCAAACGTAGGAGAGCTCGCAATGTTTAAAAAAGACAGTTTTGCAGGCACAATTCTGGTTATCCTTTTGATCAGCTTGGTCTGCTCTATTATTGTTGCTGGCTCGGCAGTGAGCTTAAAACCGGCACAAGAGAAGCAAAAATTACTGGATAAACAAAAAAATATCCTGAGCGTGGCCGGTTTGTTGAAGCCGGGTATCAATATTAATGAAGTCTATGCAAAAAATATTGAACCGCGTCTGGTAGATTTAAATAGCGGTGAATATGCACCGGAACAAGCTGGATTTGATGCAGCTGCTGCGGTTAAAAATCCGCAAACCAGTATTGCGCTACCTGCCGAAGATGACCTGGCTAAAATTCGCCGTCGTGCCAATTTGGCAGAGGTTTATCTAGTCAAAAATGATCAGGGCCATGTGGATAAAATCGTGTTACCGATTTATGGTTCCGGGCTGTGGTCAGTGATGTACGGTTTTGTGGCGGTACAACCTGACGGCAATACGATTGACGGTATCACCTATTACCAACACGGCGAAACGCCGGGCTTGGGTGGTGAAATTGAAAATCCAAGCTGGCAAGCCCAATTCCCGGGTAAGAAAATTTATGATGCCCAAGGACAAGAAACATTATTTGTTGCCAAAGGCGGTTCGGCCAATAAGGAACACGGAATCGATGCGTTATCTGGTGCTACGCTAACGGCGAACGGCGTCGATGCCAGCTTTAAATTCTGGTTCGGTAAAAACGGTTTCGGTCCGTTCTTGGAAAAATTAAGAACAGGAGTATTAAACAATGGCTGAGTTAAAAGGTAGAAAGGGCTTATTGTTATCCCCTATCTTGGATAACAACCCGATTGCATTGCAAATCCTCGGGATCTGTTCTGCGTTGGCGGTGACAACCAAGTTGGAAACCGCTGTGGTGATGGCAATTGCGGTAACCTTTGTTACTGCATTCTCGAGTTTATTTATTTCGGCCATTCGCAACTTTATTCCGAACAGCGTGCGGATTATTGTGCAAATGGCGATCATCGCCTCTTTGGTTATCCTAGTTGACCAAATTTTGCGGGCTTACGCTTACGATATTTCTAAGCAACTCTCGGTATTCGTCGGTTTGATTATCACCAACTGTATCGTTATGGGACGTGCGGAAGCGTTTGCGATGAAGGAAGGTCCGGTAGACAGTTTTATTGACGGAATCGGTAACGGCTTAGGCTATGGTGCGATTTTAATCGTGGTAGCATTTTTGCGTGAACTGATTGGATCCGGAAAATTGTTCGGCGTGACAATCATGCAAACCGTGAACAACGGTGGCTGGTATCAGCCGAACGGCCTGTTCTTGTTGGCACCAAGTGCATTCTTTATTATCGGTTTCGTTATCTGGTTATTAAGAACCTACAAACCGGAACAAGTGGAGAGTAAATAAGCATGGAACACTATATTAGTCTTTTTGTGCGTTCGATTTTTATCGAAAACATGGCACTGGCTTTCTTCCTTGGCATGTGTACTTTCCTGGCGGTATCGAAAAAGGTATCGACAGCTTTTGGTTTGGGCATCGCGGTTATCGTGGTATTGGGCATTGCAGTACCGGCCAATAATGTGGTGTATAACCTAATCTTAAAAGACGGTGCTTTGGTTGAAGGTGTTGATCTCAGTTTCCTTAACTTTATTACCTTTATCGGTGTGATTGCGGCCTTGGTACAAATTCTGGAAATGATTTTAGATAAATATTTCCCGGCATTGTATAACGCCTTAGGGATTTTCCTGCCGTTGATCACAGTAAACTGTGCGATTTTCGGTGGCGTGTCCTTCATGGTACAACGTGATTATAATTTTGCTGAATCGGTGGTTTACGGTATCGGAGCGGGCACTGGCTGGATGTTGGCCATCGTTGCTTTAGCCGGGTTGACCGAAAAAATGAAATATTCCGATGTGCCAAAAGGTTTACGTGGCTTGGGAATTACATTTATCACGGTAGGCTTGATGGCGCTTGGCTTTATGTCATTCTCCGGCATTCAGTTGTAAAGAGAGGAATAGCAGATGGAAATCATTTTAGGTATCGCAATGTTTACCGTGATCGTGCTGGTATTGGTGGTGTTAATTCTGTTCGCCAAATCCAAACTGGTCAATTCCGGTGACATTACTATCGGCATCAATGAAGATCCGAGCAAAGCGATTAAACTGCCTGCGGGCGGCAAGTTATTAGGCGCATTGGCGAGCGAAGGTATTTTCTTATCTTCTGCTTGCGGTGGCGGCGGCTCTTGCGGTCAATGTAAGGTAAAAGTATTACATGGTGGCGGCGATATTTTACCAACCGAACTTTCCCATATCAGCAAAAAAGAAGCCAAAGAAGGCTGGCGTTTGGGATGTCAGGTTAACGTCAAAACCGATATGGAAGTGGAAGTCGAGCCGGAAATTTTCGGTGTGAAAAAATGGGAATGTACCGTTATTTCTAATGACAACAAAGCGACCTTTATCAAAGAGTTGAAATTGGCAATTCCGGAAGGCGAGGAAGTTCCGTTCCGTGCCGGTGGTTATATTCAGATTGAAGCTGATCCGCATACCGTCAGATACAGCGACTTTGACGTGCCACAAGAGTATCGTGAAGATTGGGATAAATTCAATTTATTCCGCTATGTTTCTAAAGTGGATGAGCCGATCACACGTGCTTACTCAATGGCATCCTATCCGGAAGAGAAAGGGATCATCATGTTGAACGTGCGGATTGCAACGCCGCCACCGAAACAGCCTGATGCACCTCCGGGACAAATGTCGTCTTATATCTGGTCATTAAAAGCCGGTGATAAAGTGACCATTTCCGGGCCGTTTGGTGAATTCTTCGCCAAAGAGACCGATGCCGAAATGGTGTTTGTCGGTGGCGGTGCGGGTATGGCGCCGATGCGTTCGCATATCTTTGATCAGTTAAAACGCTTGAAATCGAAACGTAAAATGACCTATTGGTACGGCGCTCGCTCCAAACGTGAGATGTTCTATGTGGAAGATTTTGACGGTTTGCAAGCGGAAAATGACAACTTCAAATGGCATGTCGCCCTGTCTGATCCATTACCGGAAGATAATTGGGACGGCTACACCGGCTTTATCCACAACGTATTGTATGAAAACTATCTGAAAAACCACGAAGCACCGGAAGATTGTGAATACTATATGTGCGGACCGCCGATGATGAATGCCGCCGTAATCGGCATGTTGAAAAACTTGGGCGTTGAAGACGAGAACATCCTCTTAGACGACTTTGGCGGTTGATAACCATTTTGGAATGAAAAAATGTTATTAAAACAAGTAAGTTATTGGCTGGCCCGTATCGGGCTAGCCTTTTTTATTAGCGTCAGTGTGGTTGCCTGTGGTGATCACAGTACGGAAGTGGTTTTTGGTGGCAAGACCATGGGCACCACTTATAATGTGAAATATTTGGCAGACAGTAAATTGGATTTACCGTCACCGGATGAGGTACAAAAGGCGTTAGACCGCACTTTGCAAGAAGTGAACCGTCAAATGTCGACCTATCAAAAAGACTCGGAAATTTCACGTTTCAATCAATTACAGCAAGCGGATACACCGTTTGCAATTGCGCCGGAATTTGGTAAGGTGGTTGAAGAAGCGATTCGCTTAAACCAAGTGACCGATGGCGCTTTGGATATTACCGTCGGACCACTGGTCAATTTGTGGGGCTTCGGGCCGGAAAACCGCCCAGACAAAGCGCCGACAGAGCAAGAGATTCAAGATCGGCGCACTTGGGTCGGAATTGAGAAGTTGCATCTGGATAAACAAGACGGGCAATATCAACTGCGTAAAAGCGTACCAAACTTATATATTGATCTGTCTGCGATTGCCAAGGGCTTTGGTGTCGACCAATTGGCCGATTATTTGGACTCGCTGCATATCGAGCACTATATGGTTGAAATCGGTGGTGAAGTGCGGGCTAAAGGCTTGAACAAAGAGGGGAAAGCCTGGCAAATTGCGATCGAAAAACCGGAGTTTGACGGTTCAAGAGCGGTACAGCAAATCATCGGGCTGCAAAATATGGCTATGGCGACGTCGGGCGATTATCGCAACTATTTCGAACAGGACGGTGTGCGTTTCTCCCACGAGATCGATCCCAAAACCGGCAAGCCGATCGGGCATAATCTGGTTTCAATCACTGTCTTATCCCCCTCTTGTATGACCGCAGACGGCTTGGCAACGGGGCTTTTCGTACTTGGTGCGGATAAAGCACTGGAGATTGCCGAAAAAAATAAGTTGGCAGTTTACCTGATCATCAAGACAAATAATGGCTTTGAGATTAAAATGTCATCAGCGTTGAAACCGATGTTGGCGCAATAATAATAGGAGAGAGAATGAAACTATTTTTGATTACTTTTGGCTTTTTCGTCTTGGTTATTTTGGCGATGTCGATCGGTTATTGGATTAAACGCAAATCGATTCACGGCAGTTGTGGCGGTATCGCCAGTCTAGGTTTGGACAAAGTATGTGATTGTCCGGAACCTTGTGACAACCGCAAAGCCAAAATGGCCGCTGAAGCCGCCAGACAGCAAAAGCTGCAACAGCAGGAACGCATTATCTAATGCAAGCGTTCGAAGGTCAGTGATTGCTGCTCGACCTTCGATAACCTCAATTTTATTCTTTTATTTCAAACAATTGGATTTTCAATGAGCTTAATCTCAGCAACTTTTGAGAAATTAAACCCGCTTAGCGATGCGCAAAAAGCGCTTAATGCCGCTAAAAAAGTCATTGTCGGCATGTCCGGTGGCGTCGATTCTTCGGTTTCTGCCTATATTCTGCAGCAGCAAGGCTACCAAGTGGAAGGGCTGTTTATGAAAAACTGGGAAGAAGATGATGACAGCGACTATTGTACCGCCACAACCGATTTAGCTGATGCGCAAGCCGTTTGCGATAAACTGGGCATTCAGCTGCACAAAATCAATTTTGCCGCTGAATATTGGGATAATGTATTTGAGCATTTCTTGAACGAATATAAGGCAGGGCGTACGCCCAATCCGGATATTTTGTGCAATAAAGAGATTAAATTTAAAGCCTTTCTGGAGTATGCTGCGGAAGATCTAGGGGCGGATTATATTGCCACCGGCCACTATGTGCGCCGTTCGGTGCTTGACGAAAACAGCCAAAGTGCGGTCGGCGTTAAGGTACAACTGCTGCGTGGTTTGGACAACAACAAAGACCAGAGCTATTTTCTGTATACCTTAAGCCATCAACAAGTGGCGCAAAGTCTGTTTCCGGTCGGAGAATTGGAAAAACCGCTGGTGCGCCAAATTGCCGAAGAGCTGGGGCTGATCACCGCCAAGAAAAAAGACTCGACCGGCATCTGTTTTATCGGCGAACGCAAATTTAAAGATTTTCTAGCACGTTATCTGCCGGCACAACCGGGAGAGATCCGAACCCTTGAGGGCGACGTGATCGGCCAACATGACGGCTTGATGTATCATACCCTCGGACAGCGCAAGGGCTTGCGGATTGGCGGGGTGAAAGGCAAAGACGAAAATGCGTGGTATGTGGTGGAGAAAGACCTGGTTAACAATGTGCTAATCGTGGCGCAAGGCTTGGATAATTCCGCATTATTATCCAGCGGCTTAATTGCACAACAGTTGCATTGGGTCGATCGAGAACCGATTCGCCAAGCGCTGCGTTGTACGGTCAAAACCCGCTATCGCCAAGAGGACATTGCCTGTGAAATTCTGCCGCTTGGCGATGATAAGATCGAAGTGCGCTTTGACCAGCCACAAATTGCAGTGACACCGGGACAATCGGCGGTGTTTTATCAAGGCGAAGTTTGCCTCGGTGGCGGCATTATCGAAAGTGCGGTTAAAAGTGCAATTAAGTAGTGAGTGATAAGCGAATGCCAACCGCACTTTACACCATCCGCTCAATGCAAGCCGATGATTATGCGCAAGTTGCCGAACTGTGGCGCAACACCCCCGGTATGGGTATGAGCGCAGTGGATGATAACGAACAAGCCATTGCCACGTTTCTTGCTTTCAATCCTGCGCTCAATTTTGTGGCGCAAAGCGATGGGAAAATTATCGGCGTGATTATGTGCGGTTATGACGGCCGCCGCGCCACGATTTACCACATGGCAGTGGCGCAAAACGTTCAGGGCAAAGGCATCGGCACCGCACTTTTACAGCATCTTGAACAACAATTGGCACAACAACAGATCAGCAAAGCCCGCTTGTTAGTCTTCGCTGACAACCAAAGCGGCAATGCCTTTTGGGCAAAACAGGGCTGGACCTGGCAAACAGCGTTGAATTATTATTCTAAAGATTTCAGCTAGACAGAGGAAAAAATGACAACGACTATTAGTGATGTGGTATTGAGCGAAAGTGCGGTACAACAGGGCGTGGCAACAGTCGCAGCCTTGCTAAATGCACAATATCAGTATTCACAAAATCAAAGTGCGGTGGTGATCACCGTCGTGCCCGGTGGGATTTTATTCACTGCCGATTTGGTTCGCAAACTCACGTTTGAAATCGAAATGGATTACATCTCCTGCCCGCACACCCCTGGTGACCGACAAAATCAATCTGAGATTGTGTACCACCAGAATATTGCGATCACAAATCGTGATGTGATTTTAATCGACGATGCCATTGAATCCGGCGGCACCATGAAGCGTTTAGTCGAACACCTGCAAACCTTCGCCCCAAAATCCCTTGCCATTGCCACCTTGTTTGTTAAACCGGGACGGGTGGATATTCCCGTGAAACAATATCACGCCTACGAAATGCAAAACGACGATTTACTGGTCGGCTACGGCTTGCCTTGGCAACATAAATGGCGTAATTTACCGTTTGTGGCGGGGCTGGTAAATAATCAGGAATGAAAACCAACGAGCACTTAATTTAAAACATTGAGTGATGAACAGATCGAAGCCGCTACCAGATCTGGTTTGATTTTCAACCGTTAAGCAAACCCTAGAGCCCGTTGCAAATTTAATGTAAACTTAATCCAATTTAAACAGCAGGACTCTATCGAAATACTATGGCAGACTATCACGATCTCACCCTCGCCCTGGCCGGTGTTTGTCAGGCAGCGAAGTTGGTGCGGCAATTTTCGGAACAGGGCAGCGCTGATCAAGCAGCGTTTGCGGTGTCGCTGAAATCATTAATCAACACTTCACCAAAATCCACGTTGGACGTTTACGGTGACGATCCGCACAATCTAAAGCTGGGACTGAGCACGTTGCTGGAGCAGGTTTCCGGTGCCAAGGGTGAGATGGATATTAACGTCGGGCGCTATTGGATGAGTTTGATCGCATTGGAAGCCAAGCTGGAAAAGAACCCACAAAGCAAGCAGCTATTGGGCAGCCGTATTCAAGGCTTGGATCGCCAACTACAACATTTTGAGTTGCTTGATGACCAGATGATCGCCAGCATCGCTGCGATTTATGTCGATGTGATCAGTCCGCTGGGGGCGAAGATTCAAGTGAAAGGTTCGCCGGTGTATTTGCAGCAAACGGCGATTCAAAATCGGGTGCGTGCCACTTTGCTGTGTGGTATTCGCTCGGCTGTATTATGGCGGCAGTTGGGCGGTTCGCGCCTGAAATTGTTGTTCAGCCGTAATAAATATTATCAACATGCGCAACAGATTTATTCTTCTCTTTAATTTCATCACACGGAGTTTTCGCTAATGGAACTTAATGCTCTAACCGCACTTTCGCCGATTGACGGCCGTTATCAAGACAAAGCCGCCAGTTTACGTTCAATATTCAGTGAGTTTGGTTTGCTGAAATTTAGGGTGGAGGTCGAAGTCCGTTGGTTGCAAAAATTAGCGGCAACTGCTGAAATCGCTGAAGTTGCTGTTCTTTCGCCACAGGCAAACGATTATTTGAATCAGATCGTGGCGGATTTTTCCCTTGCCGATGCGCAACGGATTAAGGAGATTGAGCGCACCACCAACCATGATGTGAAAGCGGTGGAGTATTTCTTAAAAGAGAAATCCGAAGCCCTGCCGGAACTGGCCGCGGTGAGCGAGTTTATCCATTTTGCTTGTACCTCAGAGGACATCAACAACTTATCGCATGCCTTGATGCTAAAAACCGCACGTGACGAGGTGATTTTGCCGGCGTGGCAGAAGCTGATCAGCGAAATCAAAGGCTTGGCAGAACAGTTTAAAACCATTCCGCTATTGTCGCGCACCCACGGGCAACCTGCCTCTCCGTCCACTGTCGGCAAAGAAATGGCGAACGTGGTGTACCGTTTGCAGCGCCAGTTGAAACAACTGCAACAGGCAGAGATTTTGGGCAAAATCAATGGTGCGGTGGGCAACTACAATGCCCATTTGTCGGCCTATCCGGATATTGATTGGCACCGCTTCAGCCAAGAATTTGTCGAAAGTTTGGGGATTACTTGGAATCCATATACTACGCAAATCGAACCGCATGACTATATTGCCGAGATGTTTGATAATATCGCACGTTTTAACACCATTATCATCGATTTTGACCGCGATATGTGGGGTTATATCGCCCTGAATCACTTCAAGCAGCGCACCATTGCCGGCGAAATCGGCTCGTCAACCATGCCGCACAAAGTCAATCCGATTGACTTTGAAAACTCCGAAGGCAATTTGGGCTTGGCCAATGCGGTGATGGCGCACTTGGGCGCAAAACTGCCGATTTCCCGCTGGCAGCGTGATCTCACCGATTCGACTGTGTTGCGTAATCTTGGGGTTGGCTTGGGCTATAGCCTGATCGCCTATGCCGCCAGCAGCAAAGGCATCAGCAAGTTAGAGGTCAATGAAGCGCATTTGCGTGCCGAACTGAATCAAAACTGGGAAGTGCTGGCTGAGCCGATTCAAACCGTGATGCGCCGTTATGGTATTGAAAAACCGTACGAGAAATTGAAAGAGCTGACCCGTGGCAAACGCGTGGACGCAGCGGCCATGCAGGCGTTTATTGATGGCTTGGTTATTCCTGACGCCGAAAAAGAGCGCTTAAAACAACTGACGCCGGCGAATTATATTGGCGCGGCGGTTGAGTTGGTGGAGAAATTATAGCTTCAGCTGTGAAGTGCGGTCTGCGCGACCGCACTTTGATGCTTTGCTGCGACTTCTCGGCGTTGATCTTCTCGACAAAAGCAAAAGATTAAGGCTATAATTCAGCAAGTTTATTGACATTCACAAATTGAAAAGGAATATAACATGGGTTTAGAAAAAGTCCCTGCCGGTAAAGAACTGCCAGATGATATTTATGTGGTGATTGAAATCCCTGCCAATGCAGATCCAATTAAATATGAAGTAGATAAAGACTCCGGTGCGGTGTTTGTCGATCGTTTTATGGCAACTGCCATGTTCTATCCTGCCAACTACGGCTATATCAACAATACGCTGTCGTTAGACGGTGATCCGGTTGATGTGCTGGTGCCAACCCCTTATCCATTACTTCCTGGCTCGGTGATCCGTTGCCGTCCGGTCGGCGTGTTGAAAATGACCGATGAAGCGGGCTCGGATGCCAAGCTGATTGCCGTGCCGCACAGCAAATTGAGCAAAGAGTACGATCACATTAAAGACATTAATGATGTGCCGGCGTTGCTGAAAGCGCAAATCCAGCATTTCTTTGAAAACTACAAAGCACTGGAAGCCGGCAAATGGGTGAAAGTGGACGGTTGGGAAGGTGTTGAAGCAGCGCGTGAAGAGATTAAAACCTCGTTTGAGCGTGCCAAGAAATAACATCGTTTCATATACTATGAATGGGTTGATTTCATACCGCGCTTTGTAAAAAGTGCGGTATTTTTTTAATAATAAGGAGCTAATAATGAGAAACCACTTCAAAGCAATGACCTTGGCGTTGATGTTATCTGTTGGCTTGGCAGGTTGTGCCGACACCCAAACCATTAATCAGCAAGCGGCTAGCAGTTATACGCAAACGATTAATCAAATGAAGCAGCAGGGAGTGATTGATACTTCCTCAGCAACCTCACAACGGATTCAAAAAGTCTTCCAGAGAATCAAGCCGTATGCAGAAAAAGCTAATGACACCGGTGTGCCGTTTCAGTGGCAGATTACGGTGATGAAAAATAATGAATTGAACGCATGGGCGATGCCGGGTGGAAAAATGATGTTTTATACCGGCTTGGTCGAGCGTTTGAAATTAAATGATAACGAAATTGCAGTGGTGATGGGGCACGAAATGGCGCACGCACTGAAAGAACACGGCAAGCAAAAAGTGAATTTTAATATGGCGACCGGTCTTTTGGGCAGTATTGGTAATGTCGCGCTATCTGCCGCCACAGGTTATGATTTCAGTACGGTTGTCGGTTTGACGCAAGAATACGGCTTGAATAAACCCTTTTCACGCAGCAATGAAACCGAAGCGGATGAGATAGGTTTATTGTTGATGGCGGAAGCCGGTTATGATCCTGAAGCGTCGATCAGCCTGTGGCAGAAAATGAGTGCTGCCAGTGGTGGTTCAGGTGGCGCATTGGAAGGTTTGATCTCCACTCACCCGACCGATTCAGCGCGTGAAGCCAATTTGCGTAAGCTGATGCCGGAAGCACTGGAATTGTATAAAAAATCAAATAAAGCAGGTTAATAGGCTAGCGAATTGGTATAAATCATGATACATGTTCGTTTTTGCGTCGCTATTGCGCTATTATTTTCGCTGTTGGGTTGCACCAGCAGCGAAAGTCTGAATCAGCGTTCCGCCAAAAGTTATCAGCGCATGGTCAATCAAATGGAAATGTTCGGCGTGGTGGAGCACGACTCGGAATTGGCGCTTAGAGTACAACGGGTTTTTACACGTTTGCACCCGATTGCGGAGAAAAGCAATCAGAGTGGCAGCGCTTTCGATTGGCAGATAACAGTCTTGCGCAATCCAAAAGAAGCCGGGGCATGGACAATGCCCGGTGGAAAAATGGTCATTTATACTGGGTTGCTTGAAGTTCTAAAATTAAGCGATGATGAATTGGCGCTGATTTTAGCGCATGAAATGGCGCATGTCGTCAAAGAGCATGGCAAACATCAGGTAAATATCAGTCGAGCCAGTTATGCACTTGGTTTGTTTGGCTCAGTGGCAGCCTCGAGTTTAGTCAATTATGCCGGGAGTGCGGTGGTTTTGGCGCCGGAATATGCGGTGAATAAACCTTATTCGCGCAACAATGAACTGGAAGCCGATCGATTGGGGCTGCTGATTATGGCGGAAGGCGGTTATAATCCAAATGCTGCCAAGGCATTGTGGGCAAAAATGTATGAGTTTTCCGGTGACAACAATGGATTTCTCCGCCAATTAGCCTCGACACACCCCGCCTATGCCGAACGAGAAGCCAATTTGGCAGAGGTATTACCGCAAGCATTGGACATTTATCGGCACACTCAACAAGCAACAACTAATTAGTTGGATTGAACTCAAACCTAACCGCACTTTCATATTGTCATTGATCATTTTGCGACATGGGCTAAGTGAGAGAGTAATCTTTATAGTTCAACGTATGATTTTGATGTTGAAATCCTAGCACCGAAAACGGAGATCATGATGATCGAGCTACAAGATGTCAGTAAACACTATGCGGATAAAATAGCGGTACGAAATGTCAGCATGACGATCCATTGCGGTGAGTTTTTCGTGTTAGTGGGTGAAAGCGGCAGCGGCAAAACAACACTATTGAAAATGCTGAATGGGCTGATCGACAAAGACGGTGGTGAAATTATTATTGCCGATAAAAATAGCCGTGAGTACAACAAGCGTCGGCTACGTCTAGAAATGGGCTATGTTTTGCAGCAAATTGCGCTATTTCCCAATATGACGGTAGCGGAGAATATTGCCCTGATCCCGGCATTGAAAGGTTGGGATAAAAAGCGAATCACCGCACGCACGCATGAGTTATTGGAAAAAGTACAGCTGCCGCTCGACTATCTTACGCGTAAACCTGCTGAATTATCCGGCGGCGAACAGCAACGAATTGGCATTTTGCGTGCCGTTATTGCCGAACCGAAAATTATTTTGATGGATGAACCATTCAGCGCCTTAGACCCGATTTCTCGTTTGGAATTGCAGAATTTGATTTTGCAAATTCACCGTGAATTTGCTCCGACTATCGTTTTTGTTACCCACTATGTAGAAGAAGCCTTGAAATTAGGTGATCGAATCGGCGTGATGAAAGACGGTATTTTGCAGCAGCTTGCCACGCCACAAACTATTTTGCAACAACCGGCGAATGACTATGTACAGCGTTTTTTCCAACCGGTTGAAGCCGTAGGCAGGACAGAATGAGCGATTTTCTAACCACATTGGTTAGCCGTCAACAAGAATGGCTGCAAGCGATTTTAGTCCATTTGCAATTATCATTATTGTCGGTGCTGCTAGCAGTATTAATTGCATTGCCGTTGGCGGTGCTGTTAGAGAAATATCAACGTGCAGCCAATTGGTCATTGCAATTAAGTGGTATCTTGCAAACGATTCCGTCTTTAGCGCTGCTGGGATTGCTCATCCCATTGGTCGGTATCGGTAAACTGCCGACCATTATCGCACTGGTCGCATATGCGATTTTCCCGATTCTGAACAGCACCTATACCGGATTACGCGAAATTCCGTCCTCGCTGGAAGAGGCTGCCGAAGCTTTTGGCATGACCTCCTTTGAAAAATTAAAAAAATATCGGTTAGCTCTGGCATTGCCGATGATTATTGCTGGCATCCGCACTTCCACCGTGATGGTGATTGGCACTGCAACATTGGCGGCGTTGATCGGTGCTGGCGGCTTAGGCAGTTTTATTTTATTGGGCATTGACCGCAATAATAGTGCATTGATCTTAATCGGTGCATTTTCTTCCGCCTTGTTGGCAATGTTGGCGCACTATGCCATCAGTTATTTAGCACGGTTGCGACTGAAAACCATCGGAATTATTTTTATGACCGCACTTTTGCTGGTGCTTGGCAGTTTGACGGTCGGCGGTACGTTTTTTAAGAGTAAGCAGCATGATAATACGCTGATCATTGCCGGAAAATTGGGGAGTGAGCCGGATATTTTAATCAATCTGTATCAACAATTGATCGAAGCCAATTCCGATATAAAAGTGGTGCTGAAACCTAATTTCGGCAAAACTGTTTTTTTATATAACGCTTTGAAGCGTGGCGACATTGATATCTACCCTGAATTTAGCGGCACGATTGTGACGACCTTGTTGCCGAATTCAGGCTTTGCTGAAACAGAGCCGAATGCAGTATATCAATATGCTAAAACACAGATTCAACAGCAAGATAATTTAGTGTATCTGTTACCGATGCAGTTTCAGAATACCTATGCAGTGGTAGTGAAAAATGAATATGCTCAGCAGCATGGGCTGGCAACGATCTCTGATTTGCGCAAGGTTGAGCAAAGTGCGGTTGCCGGTTTTACCCTTGAGTTTAATGATCGTGAAGACGGTAACCAAGGCTTGAAATCTCGCTATGGGCTGAATTTAACGGTCAAAACGATGGAACCGGCGTTGCGTTATCAAAGCCTATTGAATAATGAAACACAAATTGCCGATGCGTATTCGACCGATAGTGAAATAAAACAGCACCATTTGACGTTGTTACGTGATGACAGGCAGTTGTTTCCAGCCTATCAGGCAGCACCGTTGCTACGTGCGGAAACATTAGCTAAATATCCGAAGTTAATGGTTATTTTGAATCAATTAGCCGATAAAATCAGCGAACAGCAGATGATAGAGATGAATTATGCGGTTAAGGTTGAAAACCGATCGGCAAAAGCAGTCGCACGTCAATATTTATTAGCACAAGGATTATTACAAGAATAAGCTCGATATGAAACATCAATCTGTTTGCGCTGACTTTTCGCCTCATTGATCCAAAATTCTGATTTACGCCAGTGGATAAATTAGATACAATAATGAAAGTAATTCTCACTTACAAGAATACAAAGTGTTACCGCACTTTGTATTTTTTATTCTTTATTTCA
>NZ_VDHB01000058.1:0-6651 GCF_006227735.1 Testudinibacter sp. 'clade 2' | reverse complement strand
CATTTATAGTGAAAACTGATTCATTTATTAACACAAATAAAGCGATACTGTAAAATGAATTTTCACCAATTTAGTCTTTTAACCGATAAATTTAAAGAGCCTTTTAGATAAAATGTTATTTTTTTGTAAAAAACACTAGCTAGGTCACATTATAAAAAAATTTTTTAGGTATAATTTAACCCGCAACAAAATTTATCATTTTCTTGTAAATGGCATATTTTCACCCTACAGTTAACGGTGAAGTTAGTGGTAAAATATTCAATTTACTCACAAAATTATAGTCATCCTATTATTTTATTTTAAGAAAGGTCAGGTAGTTATGCGACAAAACCATTCCCTGCGGAATGCTATGCAGGATTGGGTTGACTCTAGTGCCTTAGGCGGAGCCAACCAAACGTATATAGAACAAGTCTATGAAGACTATCTTAAAGATCCCTTGAGCGTTGATACCAGCTGGAAACAGATCTTCGACAGTTGGCCCAAACCCACCGTCAGCGAGCAACCCCATGCGCCGGTGCGCGAATATTTTCGTGAATTAGCCAAAGAAAATACCCAAAAAACCGGAACACACACGATCATTGATCCCAGTGCCAGCCGCCGTTTAGTGCGGGCTTTGCAATACATCAACGCCTTCCGCTATCGTGGACATTTGCGTTCCGACCTCGATCCGTTAAAAATGTGGAAGCGCCTCTCGGTGCCGAATCTGGACTATCAATTCTACGGTTTGGAAGAGAAACATTTGGATGAAGAGTTTAATATCGGCAAATATGTGTACGATCGTGAAAACATCACACTACGCGAACTCTCGGAAAAATTGCACGAAACCTATTGCAGCACCATCGGACTGGAGTTTATGCACATACACAATATTGAAGTGCGTGACTGGTTGCAGCAAAAAATGGAAGCACGTTTAAATAAACCGCTGTTCAGCCCTGAAGAACAAAAAACCTATCTGCAAGAACTGACTGCCGCAGAAGGCTTAGAACGCTATTTAGGGGCTAAATTTCCCGGCGCCAAGCGTTTTTCTTTAGAAGGCAGCGATGCCTTTATTCCACTGATGAAAGAGATTATCCGTCACGCCGGTAAATTTGGCGCTAAAGATATCGTGATGGGCATGGCACACCGCGGACGGTTAAATATGCTGGTCAACGTACTGGGCAAAAAACCGGCAGAATTGTTTGATGAATTTGCCGGAAAACACAGTAACCATGATCGTACCGGCGATGTGAAATACCACCAAGGTTTTTCTTCTAATTTTATGACCGATAACGGCTCAGTTCACTTATCATTGGCGTTTAACCCGTCACATTTAGAGATCGTCAGCCCAGTGGTAATCGGTTCTGTCCGTTCACGCCAAACTCGCCTGCAAGACAGTGAGCGCAATAAAGTCTGGGGAATCACCGTGCACGGTGATTCTGCCGTCACCGGACAAGGCATCGTACAAGAAACCTTGAACATGTCAGCCACTCGCGGTTACACCATCGGCGGCACAATCCGTGTCGTTATCAATAACCGTATCGGTTTCACCACCTCATATACCGGTGATACACGTTCTACCGAATACTGTACCGATATTGCCAAAATGGTCGATGCGCCGGTGATTCATGTCAACGGCGATGACCCGGAAGCCGTGATTTATGCTGCTAGAATGGCAGTTGAATATCGTGCTAAATTTAAAAATGATATTTTCATTGATTTGGTTTCTTACCGTCGACATGGGCATAACGAAGCCGATGAACCGTCTGCCACCCAACCGATGATGTATAAACAGATCAAAAAACATCCGACGCCACGCAAAGTGTATGCTGATCGTTTAGTTGCCGAAGGGGTGTTGAATGATGATCAAACCTTTGAAATGATGAACGAATACCGCGATGCACTGGATAACGGTGAATGTGTCGTCAAAGAGTGGAGCGAACTGGATCGCAACTCATTGGAATGGATTAACTATCTTGATCACGATTGGACTGCGCATTACGAAAATCGGTTTGACAAAGAGCGGTTCATTGCCTTGGCAAAGAAGGTGTGTATCTATCCTGAATCGCACAAACTACACAATCGGGTGAAAAAAATCTACGAAGATCGGGAATTGATGGCAGTAGGCGAAAAGCCGTTTGACTGGGGCATGGCGGAAATTATGGCTTATGCCACCCTGCTGGATGACAACAATGCGATTCGTCTGTCCGGTGAAGATGCCGGGCGCGGCACTTTCTTCCACCGCCATGCGGTGTTGCACAATCAAGAAGACGGCACCTACTACATTCCGCTTGCCAATCTGCACAATCAACAAGGACGATTTGAAGTGTGGGATTCGGTGCTGTCTGAAGAAGCCGTTTTAGCCTATGAATACGGTTATGCCACCTCCGATCCGAAAACCTTAGTCATCTGGGAAGCGCAATTCGGCGATTTCGCCAATGTGGCGCAAGTAGTTATTGACCAATTCATCAGCTCCGGAGAGCAGAAATGGGGCAGAATGTGCGGTTTAACCATGTTGTTGCCACACGGCTACGAAGGACAAGGCCCTGAGCACTCCTCTGCTCGCCTAGAACGCTATCTGCAACTGTGTGCCGAGCAGAACATTCAAGTTTGCGTGCCTTCCACCCCGGCACAGGTTTACCATATGCTACGTCGCCAGATGATTCGCCCAATGCGCCGTCCATTGATTGCCTTAACCCCGAAATCACTGCTGCGCCATCCGTTGGCGATTTCTGAGATGTCGGAACTGTTGGAAGGCACTTTCCAACCGGTGTTGCCAGAGTTTGATGATTTGGATCCGCAACAGGTACAGCGTGTCGTGCTCTGTTCCGGCAAGGTCTATTATGATTTGCTAGAAAAACGCCGCGCCAACCAACAAACCGATGTTGCCTTAATTCGTATCGAGCAGCTTTACCCGTATCCGAGTGATGATATGCAGACTGTCTTGCAACCTTATCAACATGTTAAAGATTTTATCTGGTGTCAGGAAGAGCCGTTGAACCAAGGGGCATGGTATTGCAGTCAACATAATTTCCGAACCTCGCTGCCTGCCGGCGCAAGTTTAAATTATGTCGGACGACCGGCTTCTGCTTCCCCGGCAACCGGCTTTGCTTCGTTGCACAATGCACAGCAAAAAGCCTTGGTGGATGAAGCATTGACGGTTGAATAAGCTTATTCAACCAAATATTTTAGATGCTTAATTGAACAATTGATTAAATATTGAAAGGAAATAAATATGAGCAGTATTGATATCTTAACCCCGGTTTTACCTGAATCAGTCGCGGATGCCACTGTCGCAACTTGGCACAAAAAAGCCGGTGATACGGTTGCACGTGATGAAATTATTGTTGAAATTGAAACTGACAAAGTGGTGTTGGAAGTGCCCGCTTCAGAAGACGGCGTTATTGAAGCTATCCTGCAAGAAGAAGGGGCCACGGTTATCAGCAGCCAACTGCTAGGTAAACTGTTGCCGGTTTCAGCCGCCGGCACAGTAACCAAAGATACGGTGAATACCGCAGAATCCACACCGGCAGAACGCCAAAGTGCGGTATTGAGCACCGAACACAGCGATGCCAACGACAATCTCAGCCCGTCGGTACGTCGTTTGCTGGCAGAAAACAATATTGACTCCAGCGACATCAAAGGATCCGGCGTTGGCGGGCGTATCACGCGTGAAGATGTTGATGCCCACCTTAGCAAACAAGCTTCCACCGTGCATAAAGAAGGCACCGACAGCTCGGTTGCGCTGGCAAACCGCAGTGATAAACGCGTGCCGATGACCCGCTTACGCAAACGAATTGCCGAGCGCTTATTAGACGCAAAAAATAACACCGCCATGTTGACTACCTTTAATGAAGTCGATATGTCACCGATTATGCAGCTGCGCAAAAACTACGGCGAAAAATTTGAAAAACGCAACAACGTACGGCTAGGATTTATGTCGTTCTACATCAAAGCCGTGGTTGAAGCCCTTAAACGCTATCCGGAAGTCAATGCCTCGATTGACGGTGAAGATATTGTCTATCACAACTATTTCGACATCAGCATTGCGGTTTCCACGCCGCGTGGTTTAGTGACACCGGTACTGAAAAACTGCGATAAATTGTCGATGGGCGAAATCGAACAGCAAATCAAAGAACTGGCAGAAAAAGGACGTGACGGCAAGTTGACGGTGGAAGATTTGACCGGGGGCAATTTCACCATCACTAACGGTGGCGTGTTCGGCTCGTTGATGTCTACTCCGATTATCAATCCGCCGCAAAGTGCGATTTTAGGCATGCATGCGATTAAAGATCGCCCGATTGCGCTCGACGGACAAGTGGTGATCCGCCCGATGATGTACCTTGCCCTGTCTTATGACCACCGTTTAATTGATGGTCGCGAATCCGTCGGCTTCTTGGTCACCATTAAAGAGTTGCTGGAAGATCCAACCCGTATTCTATTGGAAATTTAACCACTGGTAATAACAATATCAGGGCGGATAGCCTCTGCCCTGTTAATAAACGGCGATTCTCCGCCACATTAACCCGATAATCCATCGTTGTGACAAGGACAAATAATGAATTTGCACGAATATCAAAGTAAACAAATCTTTGCTGATTACCGCATTCCCGTTCCAACCGGTTACGCCTGTCAAAATAGCCAGCAATTACTGGAAGCTGCCAAAAAATT
The DNA here is from genome assembly GCF_006227735.1 of Testudinibacter sp. 'clade 2'. NCBI lineage: Bacteria > Pseudomonadati > Pseudomonadota > Gammaproteobacteria > Pasteurellales > Pasteurellaceae > Testudinibacter > Testudinibacter sp. 'clade 2'. Next base: position 2,004 of record NZ_VDHB01000058.1, on the reverse strand, counting down.
AGGCGGTGATACTTGGGTTGCCAAATGCCAAGTTCATGCAGGCGGTCGTGGCAAAGCCGGCGGCGTAAAATTAGTGAAAAGTGAAGCCGAAATCAACGCATTCGCCGAACAGTGGTTCGGCAAACGCTTGGTGACGTTTCAAACCGATAAACACGGTCAACCGGTCAACACTATCTATCTTGAGCAGTGTTCCGCAATTAAAAAAGAATTATACCTAAGTGCGGTTTTGGATCGTAGTTCGCAAACTGTTGTCGTCATGGCGTCAACCGAAGGCGGTATGGATATTGAAGAAGTTGCTGAAAAAACCCCTGAGTTACTGCATAAAATCAGTTTAGATCCGCTGCTGGGCGGCATGCCGTTTCAAGGACGTCAATTAGCCTTTAAATTAGGCTTACAAGGCGATCAAATCAAACAATTCACTCACCTTTTCACCCAACTTGCCAAGCTGTTTGTCGAGAAAGACTTGGCTTTGGTTGAAGTCAATCCGTTGGTGATTTTGGAAAACGATCAACTGCTCTGCTTGGATGCTAAAATTGTCACTGACAGCAATGCTTCCTACCGTCACCCTGATTTGCAAGCAATGCAAGATGCAAGTCAAGAAGACCCGCGCGAAGCATTGGCAGAACAGTGGCAATTGAATTATGTGGCATTGGACGGCAATATCGGCTGCATGGTCAACGGTGCCGGTTTGGCAATGGGAACCATGGACATCATCAAATTGCACGGTGGACAACCGGCAAACTTTTTAGATGTCGGCGGTGGTGCAACCAAAGAGCGGGTTGCTGAGGCATTTAAAATTATTTTATCCGACAGTGCCGTAAAAGCAGTACTGGTGAATATTTTCGGCGGGATTGTACGTTGTGACTTAATCGCCAACGGCATTATCGATGCCGTCAATCAAGTCGGCGTAGCGATTCCGGTGGTGGTTCGTCTTGAAGGCAATAATGCGCCACTAGGACGTGAAATTTTAGCCAACAGCGGTCTGAATATTATTGCCGCCAACAGTTTAACAGATGCCGCTAAACAAGTGGTTGCCGCAGCGGAGGGCAAATAAATGTCTATTTTAATTAATAAAAATACTAAAGTTATTTGCCAGGGATTCACCGGCGGACAAGGTACTTTCCACTCTGAACAAGCGCTTGCCTACGGCACACAATTGGTCGGCGGCACGTCTCCCGGCAAAGGCGGCACCACCCACTTAGGATTACCGGTCTTTAATACTGTGGCTGAAGCAGTACAGGCAACCGGCGCGACTGCTAGTGTGATTTATGTGCCTGCACCCGGTTGTAAAGATGCGATTTTGGAGGCCATTGATGCCGGAATTCAGTTGATCGTCTGTATCACTGAAGGCATACCGACCCTGGATATGTTAGCCGTAAAACAAAAACTGAATCAGACCGGCGTGCGCATGATCGGGCCTAACTGCCCCGGTGTGATCACTCCAGACGAGTGCAAAATCGGCATTATGCCGGGCAATATCCATAAAAAAGGTAAAGTTGGCATTGTGTCACGCTCCGGCACACTCACCTATGAAGCGGTGAAACAGACTACCGATTGCGGTTTAGGGCAATCAAGCTGTGTCGGCATCGGTGGTGATCCGATTCCGGGTTCCAGTTTTATCGATATTCTCGCGCTGTTTGAGCAAGACCCGGAAACCGAAGCCATTGTGATGATTGGTGAAATTGGCGGTTCCGCTGAAGAAGAAGCTGCTGCCTATATCAAACAACACGTCAGCAAACCGGTAGTCTCGTATATTGCCGGTGTCACCGCACCAAAAGGCAAGCGCATGGGACATGCCGGCGCAATTATCAGCGGTGGTAAAGGCACTGCCGATGAAAAATTTGCCGCGTTGGAAGCCGCAGGTGTCACCACCGTCCGCAGCTTAGCCGATATCGGCGAAGCCTTACTAAAAGTGATCAAATAATTCAATTGCTTCAAATTAGACCTGTTACGATCCAATGTAACAGGTCAGATGGCTAACAAAGACTAGGGTCTGTTGATCTT
>NZ_VDHB01000057.1:0-12550 GCF_006227735.1 Testudinibacter sp. 'clade 2' | reverse complement strand
GTCGAATTTTAATTTTTGTAATTTGGGCACAACATGACTTAAATAATGTTGTTTATAAAAAATACAAAATGCCAATACAAAAACCGGATAATTACGATCGATAGATTGTAAGCTGTGATCACCGCTTTCATCAACATAAACAATAAAATCACTGTACTTTTTATTCAACATATTTTATTCCACTAAATTATCGTTATGGGAACAATTTTATATTGTTATTAATAATTTTACCACACTCGGTATGATTTTCGGCTCAGGGATAAAAACTTGTTTATGTCGGTTGAGTTCGCCTTTTTCCAAAATAATACTGCTTTTGGCGACTTTGAACTGTTTGGCGAGAAATTTCAGCAGGTGGGCATTGGCTTGTCCGTCAACGGGTGGGGCGGTGATGCTGATTTTCAGTTCACCGTCATGCAAGCCGATAATTTGGTCTTTGCTGGCTTTGGGTTGCAGCACAATTTTCAGCCGCAACCCGTTTTCGCATAGTGTTATGGCGGACACGGTTATGCCAACACCCACAGCGAACCGAAAAAATCCAGCAGCAGGTTGTTGCCTAAAATCAGGATAAATGCCAATGCCATCACGGAAAAATCGATCATGCCGGTTTTTGGCAAAATTTTACGAATCGGCGCCAGCAGCGGCTCGGTAATGCGGTACAGTTGATATTCTAATGGATGATTGCCTTGGGAAAACCAACTCATCACCGCACGGATTAAAATGGCCCAGAAGATAATCTCGCCAAAGGCTTTGATCACCGCTAAGCCACCGATGATAGCGAATTGCCATAAACTGGCGCCTTCAAAACTACCGATTAATAGCGGATATTTCAGCATATTGATCACAAATGCCAGCACTAACGCAGCAAAATCAATATTTTTTCGGGTCGGGATCAGTTTGCGCAACGGTGCTAATACCGGTTGGGTCAGCTTGACTACGGCTTGTGACAGCGGGCTGTAAAAATCCACTTGGCAATATTGGAACCAAGCGCGCAATATCAGAATAAAAGTATAAAGCCCCACCACGGTTTGTACTAAAAATTGTAATGTGTTCATGAGAATCCTTTAAATAGCAAAAGTGCGGTCTGAAAACCGCACTATATTAGATAGGATTAAATCGGAAAAATTCAAGTTCCGATTGATATTATTGAATTGGGTAGTCCCACCAAATATCAAACAATTCACTAGTTTCAACTTGCTGTAGTTGGTTATCCTTCAACCACTGTGCTACCAAAGTGCGGTGTGAGTCGTTGCAGTTGCCGATATTTTCCAAACAAACCAAGCCTTCCCAATTGAGATAGCCGCTGCCTTCATAGGCTAAACCATTCGGTTTAATTACTTCGGCGATAAAACGATCTAGTGTTGCGTCAATCGCTTCTACTGATGTGTTGTCGGCAAACTGCCAGCGCACCACAAAACCTAACTCTTGGAATTCGCCTAAGTGCATTTTTTTACGTTGTCTGCGGTTACGTTGAATAGCCATACTCTTTTCCTTTTTCTGGTTGAATAAACTTATTGATAGATAAAATAAAGATCCCAAACGCCGTGACCGAGCCGCTGTCCGCGTTGTTCAAATTTGGTTAGTGGGCGGAAATCCGGTCGTGGGATATAGTCATTGGTTGCCGATTGATTTTGCAATTTTGCGTTATTTTGTAAGGTTTCCAGCATATGCTCGGCATAGTTCTGCCAGTCGGTTGCCATATGAATAAACGCACCGCACTTTAGCTTTTGCTGAATAGTGTGGATAAACGCCGGCTGCACAATCCGCCGTTTATGATGTTTGGCTTTCGGCCAGGGATCCGGAAAAAACAGTTGTAGCCCGCCTAAACTTTGATCAGCGATGCTGTCACGCAAAATTTCCATCGCATCGTGGCAAATCAAACGTAAATTACGGATTTCTTCCTGAACTGCCAAGGCAACACAAGCCCCAACGCCCGGTGTGTGCACTTCAATGCCTAGGTAATTACGATCCGGATTGTTTTTCGCCATCGCCACCAGCGAAGTTCCCATGCCAAAGCCAATTTCCAAAATCACCGGATTATCGTTGCCGAAAATCTTAGCAAAATCAAATGGGGTCTGTTGATATTCTAACCCATATTCTGACCAATGACGATTCATGGCGTCTTTTTGATAATCACTCAAACGCCCGGTGCGCAGCACAAAACTGCGAACTTTGCGCACATAGCGCCCATCGGCAGTAAATTCGGCAGTTTCAACGGTTTTACGTTTTTGATCAGCAAAGGTCGTTTGCAGGCTAGATTCTGACATCATGATTAATTAAAAAGCTCTCTTTTAGTTTGATAGCCCGCATTATGCAAATATCTTCGGTGATTACAACTGTTTTTGTCATTTCGATTGAAAATAACTAAGCCGCTGATGTAGTGCAATCATTTTATGTGTAAAGATTAGCGTATTTACACAAAAGGTTAAAAAATAGGCATGGATTTTGTAATAATGTCTGATAGAATGCGCCCCACTTAAATCAGCATCTTGTATTAACTGGCTGATTTCAATCAATAATTGACTTATTGGTTATCAATAAAATCATAAACTTAAACGATAAAAGGTTACTTATAGTGAAAAAAATCAATTCTAAAACCTGTGCTGCGCTATTGTTGTCAGCATTATTGGCCGCTTGTGGCGGTGGCGGCGGTTCATCCAATTCCACAACAACATCGAACACCACAGCGATTAATTCGGCGCCTAGCACGGCTCCAAAAACAGATGATGCGGCATTAGCTGCGCTGAAAGAGAAAGAAGCGCTTCAGAAAGCAGAACAAGAGCGCCAAAAAAGAGCGAAAGAAGAGGAAGAGAAGCAAAAAAATGAGCTTCAGCCAGCTGATCCAGTAGCACCACAGCCAGCTGAACCAGCAGCACCGCAGCCAGCTGAACCAGCAGCACCGCAGCCAGCTGAACCAGCAGCACCACAGCCAGCTGAACCAGCAGCACCACAGCCAGCTGAACCAGCAGCACCACAGCCAGCTGAACCAGCAGCACCGCAGCCAGCTGAACCAGCAGCACCGCAGCCAGCTGAACCAGCAGCACCACAGCCAGCTGACCCAGTAGCACCGCAGCCAGCTGAACCGGCAGCACCACCAGCGGTTGAACATCAAGGCTATGTGATTTCACAAGATGGGAAAAATGCTTGGAACGGAGAAGCCTCCGGCTACCAGGTTAAGCAACAAGGTGATGAATTTACAGCAGTCGCACAAGGTAGCTCATTGCAAATTGGCGATATGAAATTAGATTTAATCGATAGCAGCAATGCCAATTTAGGCTATTACGGCTATGTATCGACCTTTACCCCTGACAGCGGCATTGTAGGGGAAGGTAACGGGCAAAAACGCACGGTGGATCTGATGTATGCATTTGATGAAAGCAAAAAAGATGCCACTGCGCCGACATTGAATGGTTATCAAGGAACCGTCACCTATGGTGGTGATTTCCACTATTTGGCGGATACTGACCAAGTTAATCAAGCGAATATTTCCCTCAGCTATAACCCTGCGGCGAAGACTATGGCAGGTAATATCAGAGATACCGGCAAAGGGATTGATCTGGGATTGCAATTATCTGGAGAGTTGAACGGAGATTTTCAGATGATTGCAACACCGGTGAGAAACAACCACACTTCCACGGTGATTACTGAGAGAGGATCGTTAAACGGTCAGTTCCTTGACGGTGGAAAATATATTGTCGGCGATGCTGAATCCGGCGATGCGAATAAACAGTGGAAAGGTGTGTTCAGCACTAAAGAAACTGAGCGTGTAGCTAACTAATTTAATAACGAAATCCTCCTAATTCAAACCGCACTTCCAAAGTGCGGTTTCTCTACCCTTTCAACCGCTTTCCTTGCTGCCAAACACCTTCTAAAATTGGTTCGGCAATCTCTGGTGGAAAATTTTTCGGTAGCTGCTGCTGACATTGTTCAACCGCACTTTGATAATCGGTTGCGACCTGATGTAATATTTCTTCAACCAACTGTTGGCGCAAACCTGCTAACCTACCGGTTTCAATAAAATGGCGGATTTGGATTTTATCCCATAAATAGTGTTTATTTTTTCCGTGCCACGCCATCGCCATTTTGATTTTTTGCCGTTGCAAGCCTTGTGGTTTCAACAAAGGAAAAGCAGAGATCACATCATAGAACGGCGTTAGACGGTAGCGGTTATCTTTTTCCAAAAACAGACTGTAGTTTTTAGCGTGTCCGTCAATTGCCGCCATCAGCCAGAAAATAATTTGGGCTTTAAAAAAGTGTAGCCGATCGTCAAGGCTGTCTGTCGATCCCTTTAGCAGCGCGAGAATGGATAAAATACTGGGTCCGCCGTCTGCTTCATATTTTAACGCAGGCGCAATCGCCAACGCTTGGCATAGATCCTCCTGCGGCAAACGCACCAGCCAGCGGCCTGAAGCAGCCCAACGGCGATCAAAACGTTCGACGGATAAAACTTTGCAGTCACTAAAATGGAGAATTTCTGCATTTGCAGCAGGCAAACCAAAGGCTTTTAACAATTGCAAACAAAGCCATTCATTTTCACAGCTGTCGGATAAATCAAGCTGCCCCTGCCCGACAACGCCAATCGGCAGTTTCAGAATATGGCTGGTCGGTGTGGTGTTAAGCGGTTTGCACCATTGCTTGTTATGGTATAAAAGTGCGGTTTTCTCCTGTGCACCGGCAAGGGAAATCCGAAAATCTTGCTGTGGATTATCCATTCCCAGTGGTGAAAACTGATAGTTCTTCAATAATGCGGCAATGTCGGTTTCACCTAACGGTACGGCTTCAATTCGTTTGACTGAATAAGGATGTTTCCCTTGAGGATAAAGTTGAATGGCGCCCACGCAGTCGTGCCCAATCGCACTTAATAAATCAAATGGATGTTTGGTAGCAACATGAAAACGTTGCTGAATGCGCGAGCGAATTTGCTCATTATCAGGCAATAAATTATCGAAAAAATTATAAACAACACTGCCTTTATAGACTTTTTCCGATAATGGAAGCGATAACGAAATCGGACGTGCTTTGGCGTGGTTTAACCAAGTTGATTCGTATTGAAATTGGCTGGCACCGTCGCTGTTTTTTGTCCACAGCCCGACTTCAATACCGTTCATGGCAATCATCAAACGATTCATCACCAATCCTCATCATCAAAATCAGGCGTGGGTTCTTGGACTTGGTTGTTTGCCGGGATTGTGGTTTTATTGCGCGGTGAAAGCGTGATTTCCAGCTCTAACGCTGATAGCAAATTAAACAAAGTATCCACTTTGCTGCGTTCCGGCTGGTTTTCGAAGGCTGAAACCGTCGCTTGCTTCACACCGGCAAGCAAGGCAACTTGAGACTGCGATAACTTATTTTGATAGCGGAACTCTTTTAAGGCGTGCGCCAGCATTTTTGCAGTAGTGATAGCCATAATTTTATCCTCTTTAACAGATATTTTATAAAATACCCTTCAAAGCGGATAAAGTCAAATATATCCCTTTATAAGGATAAAATTTGTGATTAATCTAAATTTCATTCGTCATTCAGCCGTGCATTATTTTTACCAGTTCAACCGCACTTTGCGTTTTTTAATGGCTATCAAGCAAAGTGCGGTTGGTTTTATTTTTGATTGAAATAGAGGATTATTTCCGCAGTAAACGCAAGCCGTTGCCCACCACCAACAAGCTTGCCCCTACATCGGCAAACACCGCCATCCACATGGTGCCGATACCGCCTAAGGTCAAGGCAAGGAATACGGCTTTGACTAGCAAGGCGAAGCTGATGTTTTGCATTAAAATCGCGTGGGCGTTTTTGGATAAATAGATAAATTCAGGAATTTTGCCTAAGTCATCGTCCATCAATGCCACATCTGCGGTTTCAATCGCAGTGTCCGTTCCCATCGCTCCCATGGCGAAGCCGATATCGGCACGGGCCAGCGCCGGCGCATCGTTGATACCGTCGCCGACCATGCCGATTTTTTGTGATTTGGTTTGATTTTCAACCGCACTTTGCACAGTGTTGAGCTTATCTTGCGGCAGTTGGTTGCCAAGGGCTTCATCAATGCCCACTTGTGCCGCAATCGCATTGGCGGTGTGCTGATTGTCACCTGTCAGCATCAAGGTTTTCACCCCTAACTGGTGCAGCTCGGCAATGGCTTGGCGGCTGCTCTCTTTCACCGTATCGGCAACGGCAAACAGGGCTAGCACTTGGTGGTTATCCGCTAATACCACTACGGTTTTGCCTTGTTTTTCCAGTTGCTCGATTTGACTTTGTAATTCACTTGTGGCTTGCTTGCGTTCTTCAATTAAGCGAATATTGCCCAGTATATATTCCGTGCCGTCAATTTGCCCCTGTACGCCACGCCCCAAAAGTGCGGTGAAGTTTTCCACGCTTTTCACGTTGCTATTCTCTGGATTTGCTGTCGCAATCGCTTGCGAAACAGGGTGATCAGAACGAGCGGCAAGGCTGACAGCAAGTGATCGTGCTTCTGCCAAAGGCATAGTAGCAAGTGCGGTCATATTGGTCTGTACTGGCTTACCATGGGTCAGCGTGCCTGTTTTATCGAGCGCCAAGGTGGTTAATAACCGCCCTTGTTCCAAATACACTCCGCCTTTAATCAAAATCCCTTTGCGCGCAGCAGCGGCAAGCCCACTCACTACCGTCACAGGGGTAGAGATCACCAAGGCACAAGGACAAGCAATCACCAATAACACCAAGGCTTTGTAAATCCAATCAAACCATGCACCTGCCATAAATAGCGGCGGAATGACCGCAATCAACAATGCAATCACCAACACCGCAGGGGTGTAAATTTGGGCGAATTTATCCACAAACCGCTGGGTCGGTGCTTTCACCCCTTGGGCTTCTTCCACTGCATGAATAATGCGTGCCAGTGTTGAGTGGCTTGCCGCAGCGGTGACTTGATATTCAAATGAACCGCTTTGGTTAATCGTGCCGGCGAATACTTGATCGCCCACGCCTTTATCCACGGGCAAACTTTCGCCAGTAATCGGGGCTTGATTGACCGCACTTTGCCCTTGGCTGATGTTGCCGTCAAGGGCGATCCGCTCTCCCGGTTTGACACGCACCACATCGCCCACGCTGACGCTGTCCGCTGCCATTTCCTGCCACGAGCCGTCAGGCTGTTGCACGGTAGCGGTTTCTGGGGCGAGCGCCATCAGTTCGGCAATCGCATTGCGTGCACGATCAAGCGATTTTGCTTCAATCACCTCCGCCAAGGTAAACAGCACCATCACCATCGCCGCTTCCGGCCATTGCCCGATGAGTAAGCCCCCAGTGACGGCAATGCTCATCAACGCATTGATGTTCAAACTGCCGGTGCGAATCGACAGCCAGCCTTTTTTGTAGGTTTCGATGCCGCACAACAGCACCGCCGCCACCGCTAAGATTGCCCCAGACCAATGCGGCAAGCCAAACCAAGTCACCGCTTCTGACCCCAACGCCAGCACACCTGCAATCACCGATGGCAACAGCGGTTTTTGTGGAGCTTCGGTTTTCGCCAGTTTGCCGTCTGCTTCAGGCAATTCAGGCTCAAAGCCGAGCGAGCGAATCGCTTCCAATATTTTTGGCAGATCCTGTTTGCCATGGGTAACGGTCAACACACGCTGGATTAAGTTGAATTCCAACGCTTGCACTTCGTTCATGGTGGCGAACTTTTTACGGAGCACCCCTTCTTCGGTCGGACAATCCATTTGTTGAATGCGAATGGCAGTTTGTACTCCGTTTGCCACTGTTTTACTTTGTGCCAATTGCTCAAAGTGCGGTTGCGTTTGTGACGGATTATGTTGATGTGAACAGCAGTTAGCCATCATCTTTTTCCTCTATAAAAATGTTCTGTTATGCTATATTAAACACCCTGTAGTTGCTACAGGGTCAAGCAGGAGAAGGAAAAAAATGAAAATCGGTGATTTAGCCAAACAAACCGGTTGCCCGGTAGAAACCATTCGTTATTACGAACGGGAAGGTTTGATGCCGCAAGCGCAACGCAATCTGATGAATAATTACCGTGAATACGGCACGGCGCATTTAGAGCGTTTGGTGTTTATCCGCCGTTGCCGTGCGTTGGAAATGACACAGGATGAAATCCGCGAACTGCTGCAAGCCAAAGCCGACCCCAACGCCAGTTGCGCCTCGATTAATGATTTGATTGATCAACATTTATTGCATGTCAAAGCACGGATTCGTGAGTTGCAATCCTTAAAAAAGCAGTTGAGCGAATTACGCAGTCAATGTCATGACGTTCACAATAATGAAAGTTGCGGCATTCTGAAAGGCTTACAGCAACCGAATGGCGGTGAAGTTATCCAATCAGTGAGGCATCTGGGTAAGGTGTGTGATAAATAACGATTTAGGCACGCACCATTTTTTCTTCGCGAATTGGTAAATTCAGCACGGCGGCAAGAGCGGCTAAGATCATATCGGCATACCACATCCAGCTGTAATCACCGTAAATGGTGATGGCGAGGCCGCCCAAATACGCACCGAAAAAGCCACCGACTTGGTGCGACAACAAGGTTAAACCAAACAGGGTTGCCAAATAGCGCACCCCGAATAGTTTGCCGACGGTTGCCGCAGTTGGCGGTACGGTGGCAAGCCATGTTAGTCCTAAGCCGATGGCAAACAGATAAAACGTCATCGGGCTGCTTGGCGCTATCAGATAAATACCGATTAGCGCGGCACGCGAGGCGTACATCCAAAACAGAATATATTTGCTGCGGTAATGTCCGACTAACCAGCCGACCACCAAGCTGCCGACTACATTAGACAGCCCGATAATCGCCAGTGACCATGAAGCAACGTCGGCTGATAATTTGCTGAGCGATACTTCAGTCGGCAAATGGGTTACCAAAAATGCGATATGAAAGCCACAGGTGAAAAAACCAAGATGCAACAAAATGTAGCTGCGATCTTTAAACGAGGCGAGAACCGCTTGTTTTAAACTTTGTTCGGGCGTGCTGACCGCACTTGGCGTATTTTTTATGGTGGTATCGTCGCGCGATAGCCAACGGGCAATCGGCAAACAGATCAGACTGATAATCGCCAGCGTATACATCGCCCCTTGCCAGCCGAAGGCAGGAATAATAATCAAACCTTGCACCAACGGTGCAAACAGAAATTGCCCGAACGAACCACCGGCATTGACTATTCCCGAAGCCAAACCCCGTATTTTTTGTGGTAGTTTATTGGAAACCTGACTGATTAAAATCGAAAAACTGCCAGCCCCGGCACCAAAAGCGAGCATAATTCCCATAGTAAAGGTTAAACCGAGGGTTGACGGGAACAGCGGTGTAAGGGCGAATCCGGCTGCTAACAGCAGCGTGCCCCACAGTAAAACCGGCCATGCGCTGTAACGATCCGCAAGTGCACCGGTAACCGGCTGTGCCACGCCCCACATCAATTGCGTGACCGCCATGGCAAAACTGATACTGGTAATACTCAGTGCGGTTTCTTGATGAATCGGCTGCACGAACAATCCCAATGCCATGCGCATGCCCATGGTGATCATTAAAATTGAGGCGGCAGCAAGGATAATCAGAGTGAATCGTGGGCTGTGGCTGGTTGGCGAGAAGTTCATGCCTAAATCTCAGGTTAAGTCAAAAATGTCATTCTAGCAAAAATACAGCATGAAGAAAGTGTGATTTTTCATAGCGTCCCGACCGCACTTGCGGTAAAGTGCGGTTTTTGATTCACAATAGAGACGTTATGTTAGCCCAATCTTCAATTCATACGCCTTTTGCCCGTGCGGTGCTCGACTGGTATCGCCAATACGGACGCAAAGATTTACCGTGGCAGCGCAATAAAACCTTATACCAAGTCTGGTTGTCGGAAGTGATGTTGCAGCAAACCCAAGTCGCTACCGTCATTCCCTATTTTGAACGGTTTATCGCAACATTCCCGACAGTGACGGCGCTGGCGCAGGCGCCGATTGACGAGGTGTTGCATCTGTGGACCGGGTTGGGCTATTACGCCAGAGCCAGAAATTTGCATAAAACAGCGCAGTTAATCCGCGATCAGTATCAAGGGCAATTTCCTACTGAGTTTGAACAGGTTTTGGCGTTGCCGGGGGTGGGCAGAAGCACGGCAGGGGCGATTTTATCCTCCGTATTAAATGCGCCCTATCCGATTTTGGATGGCAATGTGAAACGGGTATTGGCGCGCTATTTTGCGGTTGACGGTTGGAGCGGCGATAAAAAGGTCAGTGATCAGTTGTGGCGGCATAGCGAACAGGTCACACCGAACCAACAAGTTGCCGATTTTAATCAGGCGATGATGGATCTTGGCGCAATGGTTTGCACGCGCAGCAAACCCAAGTGCGGTCTGTGCCCACTGCAAACTGAGTGTCAAGCGAATCAGCAGCAGAATTGGCAGGATTACCCCGGTAAAAAAGCCAAGAAAGCGTTGCCGGAAAAGCAGGCTTACTTTTTGATTTTGGCAGACGGCGAGCAAGTGTTGCTACGACGGCGCCCGCCGCAAGGGCTGTGGGGCGGCTTGTATTGCTTCCCGCAGTTCGACAGCAAAACCGCACTTTTGGATTATTTACAACAGTATAATATTGAACAGTATCAACAGTGGGTGGCATTTCGACATACCTTCAGCCACTTTCATCTGGATATTGTGCCTGTGTATGCAGAAAAAAGCCTGAACAGCAGTCAAAAGTGCGGTCAGCCGCAACATTTTGCAGAAAAAGTGGCGGAAATCAGCGTGGAGTATGGTGCGGAGATACCCGAACCACACAATTATTGGTATAATTTTCAAACACCGCCCAAAATTGGGTTGGCGACGCCAATGAAAAATTTATTATTACAATTACAGGCAATGCAACCAAAATAGAAAAAATTTGTCTAACGAAAGATCTAATGTAAAAAGTAAAAGGACTAGCAAATGGCACGAACAGTTTATTGTGAATATTTGAAACAGGAAGCCGACGGACTGGATTTTCAACTCTATCCCGGCGAGCTGGGCAAGCGGATCTTCGATTCGATCAGTAAGCAGGCATGGGGCGAATGGATGAAAAAGCAGACCATGCTGGTGAACGAGAAAAAACTGAATATGATGAATGCCGAACATCGTCAACTACTGGAAAGCGAAATGGTGAATTTCCTGTTTGAAGGTAAAGACGTGCATATCGAAGGTTATGTTCCGCCAAGCCAATAATCAGCGCATAAGTTAGGGTTTAGCTATGAAAAAATATTTACTGGTGCTGCTGATTCCGTTGTTGGTGGCTTGTGGTTCGTCCTCGAAGAAAAGCAACGGGATTGATTATGATGATGCATTTGCCAAAGATCTGCGTGGTTTGGATATCCTGACCGGGCAGTTTTCGCATAATATTGACCGTAAGTGGGGCGTGAATGAGCTGTTGGTGGCGAGTCGTAAGGACTACGTTAAATATACCGACCAATACAATACCCGTAGCCATATCAGCTTTGATGAAGGCAAAATTACAATTGAAACCCAGGGAATGGATGCCTACCGTTTAAAAAAATCAATCGTGCATACGTTGATGATGGGCTCTGATGCTAACGGCATCGATCTGTTTGCTGACGGTGATGCGCCAATCAGCTCGCGCCCGTTCTTGGCGGGGCAGGTGGTTGATCATCGAGGGGCTACGATTAATAATTTGGATAGCGCTAATCAATTTGCCAATTATTTGCTGCAAAACAGTTTGCAAACCCGCCGTTTGGGCAACGGACAGCTGGTAGAATATGTTACGATTCCGATGATTGCCAACCATGTTAATGTGCGGGCGCAAAAATATGTGCCTTTTGTGCGTCGTGCAGCACGCCACTATAATATTGATGAAAGCTTGATTTTGGCGATCATGCAAACAGAATCCAGTTTTAACCCTTATGCCATTAGTTATGCCAACGCAATGGGCTTAATGCAGGTAGTGCCGCACACTGCTGGGCGTGATGTGTTTAAAATTGTGAAAAACCGAGAGGGGCAGCCTAATAAAGAGTATTTGTTTGATCCGCACCAAAATATTGATGCGGGGGTTGCTTATTTATCAATTCTGCAAAACAGTTATTTGGCAGGTATCACCGATCCGTCTTCCAAACGTTATGCGATGATCTCTGCTTATAACAGCGGTGCAGGGGCGGTGTTGCGCGTGTTCGATGAAGATAAAAATATTGCGGTCAGTAAGATTAATAGCTTACTTCCTGAGCAGGTGTATCGTATTTTATCCACCAAACATCCGTCTTCACAGGCAAGAAACTATCTGGTGAAGGTTGATTCGGCACAGAAAAAATATCGGGTGCGAGCGAATTAATAAACAACTTTCGGATTAAAAACAGACGCTTTGCACATAAAGCGTGCAAACGAGTGGGGCAATGAAAGTTTTTTTAAAATAGAGGTTGACTTGAAACTCAAAAAAACGTTTAATACGCACCACTGATGAGTTGCCTCGATAGCTCAGTCGGTAGAGCAGGGGATTGAAAATCCCCGTGTCGGTGGTTCGATTCCGCCTCGAGGCACCACTTTTCCTCCTTAGTTCAGTCGGTAGAACGGCGGACTGTTAATCCGTATGTCGCTGGTTCAAGTCCAGCAGGAGGAGCCA
>NZ_VDHB01000056.1:0-25068 GCF_006227735.1 Testudinibacter sp. 'clade 2' | reverse complement strand
CTTCGCAAACGGGCGGATAGTTAATCCGCCCCTACCTTGCCTCATCAAATATCTTTGTCAATGATCTGAATCCGGCATTACTGCCGGCTGGAAAACAGGTTAAGCCCTTTTTGCACCGAGTTTACAAAACAGATGAGAAAGCAGGCAAAAACCAGTCAACCCGCTAGTCAGCATGTTGACTGCAATCAATAAACAGACCCACAACCATTGCGCACTGACAAACAGCGGGCTAGCGGATAGCCCAAAAAGTAAAGAAAGTAAAATAAATAACCCGCGAATAATACTTATTAATTGCCAACAGCCCAAATCATCACCCTCATCTCGGTCAATCATGTTATTAAAGATTGACCAATTTGTAAAAAACATGACAATTTTAACCTACAAAATCCGATAAAAATATACCTATCACACATTTTTTTTAGATTTTATCTAGGTCTGTATTAACGGAAAGGGCAATCCTTGCAGTATTTACCTTTTTTCTTATATTTTTTGCAGCACTTATTTTTCTTGCCCATGTGAACGACTGATTATATTTTATCCGCTAACGATCCCGCTTCGCCACCAAACGCCTCGAGTAAGCGTTCACTGAGCTGCGCCAAGATTCCGCTCATTAAAATAAAATCCGCATCAAAGCGCTGGGCGTAATCCTCTTTCAGAATGTCGTCATTTTTTTCCCGTACTGTATCGGCAAATTTAAGTCGTTTCAGACTGCAATCTTGCTGTAGCACAAAACTGAGATGTTCTTCCCATTCTAAGGCTAACTTGGTGATTTGCTTACCGACGGCAAAGTGATTTTGCATTTCGTCGCTGTCTAACGCTTGCTGTTTACAGCGGATCACCGCTTCATCGGTGGTGGAAGTCAATTCCGCTTCTTCAAGTGCGGTCAGCCAGTGCGGCAGGTTGTCATTGGCGATCCAGTCGGTCATCACTGCTGCCGGATCATTGGCAAATACCAGCGGCACCAGCGGCAGTGATCCCAACGATTTACGCAGTAATGCCAGCGTGTCTTCCGCTCGTTTTGCCGAAGCAGCGTTGACATAAACCAGATCATTGTCGGCATCAATCCAAAGTGCGGTTTGCTGCTTTTTACTAAAGGCACGCGGCAACAACTCATTGATCACATCGTCTTTCAGCGTCTGTTTTTCCACTTTACTCAGCTTGCGCTGCTCTTTTTCTTCCACACTTTCGATACGCTGCTCCAGCGCTTGCTTGATCACCGCTGCCGGCAGAATTTTTTCCTCTTTTTGTGCCAACAACAAAATTTGTCCATTCACGCTGAAATGCAACAGATCACTGCCATTCAGCGGCGGTGCCCAACCGAATTTGCTTTGATCATGGCTGCCGCACGGGAAAAATGCCTGATGTGGCAACGCAGCGTCCAACACTTGGCTCGACCAGTCCAATTTTTTACTTAAACGGTAAACCATGACATTTTTAAACCAATACATAAATCTCTTTTCCTGCTTATGTTAGAATGCGCAATATTGTAACAGACCTTGTTAAGGAAAAATGTATGCAACAAAAATTAATTGCCTTTATCGGTGCGGGCAATATGACCCGAGCGATTATTTTAGGCTTGCTGCGCAGCGGCTATCCAGCGCAGAAAATCATTGCCACCAATCCAAGCAATGGCAAATTGGCAGCCTTGGCGGAACTGGGGGTACAAACCTCGCATAATAACCGTTTTGCAGTGGAACAAGCAGACGTGGTGGTATTGGCAGTGAAACCGCAATTGATGGCCACTGCCTGCGCCGATTTTGCTGGTCAAGATCTCAGCCAAAAGCTGCTGATTTCGATTGCCGCCGGCATTTCAGTCAAACGTTTGAACGCATTATTGCCCAGCGCAACGGCAATAGTGAGAGTGATGCCGAATACGCCGTCACTGCTGTCTGTCGGCATGGCGGGGCTGTTTGCCAATGCCAAGTGCGGTGCTGATGACCGAACTTTTGCGGCTGACTTAATGCGCGCGGTAGGGGAAATTTGCTGGTTGCAGCAGGAAAGTGAAATTAACAGCGTGATCGCCGCTTCCGGCAGCAGCCCGGCGTATTTCTTTCTGTTTTTGGAAGCGATGCAGCAACAAGCGATCAACATGGGTTTAGCCCCTGCCACCGCGCGGCAGTTGAGCCAGCAAGCCATGCTGGGTGCAGCACAGATGGCGATCGAAAACCCGCAACTGGAATTAGCAACCCTGCGTGAACAAGTCACCTCCAAGGGCGGTACCACTGCCGCTGCATTGCAGGTTTTTGCACAACATCAGCTGCAACAGATTGTTGCCGAAGCCATGCAAGCCGCCGTTGCCAGAGCTGAAGAGATGGAGAGCCTGTTCTGATATGTTTCGCACCTCGCCCTTTGTCTGGTTAATTTGTAGTTTTATCGGCTATTTTGCCACTTATGGTGTGGTTTTGCCGTTTTTGCCGGTCTGGCTGAAAAGCTATCACTATTCGGAAGAGACCATCGGTATCGTGGTCGCCTTCTCTTTTCTGTTTCGTTTTGCCGGCAGCATGCTGTTTTCACAATGGGTCAAACAGCCTTCAGCATTAATTTCGATGTTGCGCCTGATTGCGTGGTTCAGTCTTGGCTTAGTGCTGGCCATTGCCGCCAGCACCGAAATCGCTTGGTTGCTGATCGCACTGATTTGGCTGTTCAATGCGGTGTTCGGCGCCGGTATTCCGTTGACCGATGCTTTGGCAGGCAACTGGCAACGCCAAGTGACCTTAGACTACGGCAAAGCCCGTTTAACCGGGTCACTGGCGTTTATCGGTGCTAACTTGCTCGGTGGCTATGTGTTGGGTCTTTTCGGCGATCAAAGCATGATTTGGCTGGTGACCGCACTTTTATTGGCTTATGGCGCACTCCAGATGCTGTCACCCAATCCGTATCCGCAAAATCCGAACAACAGCCAAAAAGTGCAAGCCAATGTCAGTTATAAAACCATTTTAGCCAATAAACAGATCGTAGCGTTGTTGGCGGTTTTGGCGTTGCTTCAAGGCAGTCATGCCGCTTATTATGCTTATGCCGTGCTGTATTGGGCAGAATTGGGCATCGGGGTCGAGCTCAGCGGTTGGTTGTGGGGCGTCAGTGTGGCAGCAGAAGTGCTGGTGTTTTTCTTTGCCGGACGTTTGTTAAAAAATTGTTCGCTCTACTCGCTGCTGCTGTTTACTTCGGTGGTGGCAGTGTTGCGTTGGGTCGGCATGGGATGGGCAGAACACTTTATCCCATTTTTGCTGCTGCAAACCCTGCACGGCATCACGTTCGCACTGTGCCACTTTGTGACGATCCGCTATATCACTGGCTGTCCGAGCAGTTATATTGCCAAGCTACAGGCGCTGTATAACGGCGTTTGCAGCTGTTTGAGTGTCGCCCTATTTATGCTGTTTGCCGGCGTGGTGTATCGTTATCATCCGGTGTGGGCATTTTATTTGATGGCAATTTTAGTCTTACCGAGTTTTGTATTGCTGCAAAAGGTAAGAAATCCGCAGCCGATTGAATAATTCCTACAGACCTTAAGCAAAAATTCCTAACAGCAGTGCAATAAAAATGCCCATGCCGAAATAGTTATTGTTGAGAAATGCCTTAAAACAGTCGGCACGGGTACGTTCGCGCGTGAGTTTGCATTGATACACAAAGCAAAGTGCGGTCACAGCAACCGCCACATAATACAACGGGTGCAGCTGCGCCAGATAGCCGATAGCGGCAAACAACATTAAGGCGACAAATTGCAATAATGCAATGATCTTATTGTCATATTGCGCAAACAAAATCGCGGTGGACTTCACTCCGATGCGCAAATCATCATCACGATCCACCATCGCATATTGGGTATCGTATGCCACCGTCCACAGCAGGTTGGCGAAAAACAGCAGCCAGCACAACAACGGCAACTGTGCACTCACGGCGGCATACGCCATCGGAATCGACCAGCCGAACGCCGCACCCAACACAAATTGCGGCAGGTGGGTATAGCGTTTCATAAACGGATACACAAATGCCAATGCCACTGCGATAAACGACAGAAAAATCGCATAGCCATTCAGGTTGAGTACCAACAGAAACGAAAGTGCGGTCAGCACCACAAACAAGATTTTCGCCTCTTTTTCACTAACTTCGCCGGTTGCTAACGGGCGGTTGGCTGTGCGTTTAACACTGCCGTCAATATGGCGATCGGCGTAGTCGTTGATCACACAACCGGCGGCACGCATCAACACTACTCCCGCGACAAAAATCAGCAATATTTTGCTATCCGGCACTGCTTCGGCTGCCAAAAACAACGCCCACAGTGTCGGCCATAGCAACAGCAGCGTGCCGATGGGGCGATCCAAGCGCATTAAACGGGCATAGGCGTGTAATTTTCGGGTTAATACATCGGGCATTTTCGTAATGGTGTGTTGTCGAATAATGAGCGGCGTTTTGTGTTACGCCTATCATTGCTATCAATCAAATATGGACGCTATCTTACCGCAAAATAAGCAAAAATGCTCTGCATAACCTAGGAATTTTTGCTTTTCAGTGTGGTTTTTTGCGGGCTAATCGCTTTCCGTCCAACCAAGCGATTGCACTGCCAAGCAGCAAACCGGAAATATGTGCCGCATTACCCACCTGCAAATTCAGCAAGGGCCCTACAAATCCAACCGCAATCCCCGTCAACAACAGATAGATAAATCCGCTCGGCAAGCTAAATCGACGCAACGGATCAACCCGGCTCATCACATAAACGTAGCCCAAGATCGCAAAAACCACGCCAGACAGCCCGAAAAATGCCGGTCCGCTGAACGCATTTTGCGTAATACCGCTGATCAGCGCAGCAGCCAAAAATAGTTGCAGCACTTTGCCTGAGCCGCAAGAGCGCTCAATCATGGCACCAAAGACCAACCAATAGGTTAAATTAAACACAATATGGCTAAGTGACAAATGCACCAGCGCATGGGTGAAAAATCGCCAAATTTCGCTGTATTGGCTGCTATCTTGCGGGAAATGCGCCGATAAATACACGTCTGTTTGATAATCGCTCAAGCTTAGCAGATATGCCAGCACGCAAATCAAACCGAGCAGCGCCGTCACCGGGGCGGCGGCAACTGAGCTCCACAAGTTACGCCACTGCGAAAGATTGGGCAGCAATGCCTTAAAGCGTCCGTTTAAGGAATAGGTTTGCCCGTCTTGCCAACTCGCCTGCATATACTTTTCGGCAAACGGCGTGTGCCGGTATTGCTCCGCCTCATTTAACAGCTGGCTCAGCTGCGGATCATCTTCTTCCAGCGCCAACAAATAGTGCCCTTGCTGTTGATATAGCGGCAAATCCCGCTGATATTCACGCCGGATATAGTCACGAAAGCGCAGTGCCAGTTCCGGTTTGTCAGTACTTAAAATTATTTTAGTCATAACGTTTTAGAAAACAGAATTAGAAAAGTCACAAAGTTACGCTATACTAGCGCCTCGTGTAACAGATTGGAAGAAATACGAGGAGAATTCAGGTGCATAACCAACCACAATTAAACGGCTTTTCCGGCTTTGCTTGGGCAACCGCTCTTTTTTGCCTGCCAGCGATTCTCTGGCCACTGGCACTGCTGGTTTCGCCATCGGTCGCCGATAATCCGGCACTTAGCAGCCGTGCGGTATATTGGTTTTCAACCGCACTTTGGGTTTATCCGCTAGGGTTATTCGCTACCGCACTTTTATTGGCAAAATTGCGGCGTACCGCACCACAAGCCGCATGGCTGTTGCTATTTGCAGCATTTATCGCTTTTTACGGCTTCCTCGCCTATTTGATTATCCGGGTTTGGCACTAGGTTAACACCTATTCACTTTGCAAATCACTTTCATAAGGCAAGCCGGCACGCAGCCAGCCTTCAAATCCACCTTGCACACTGGCAAC
Source organism: Testudinibacter sp. 'clade 2' (assembly GCF_006227735.1). Taxonomy (NCBI): domain Bacteria; kingdom Pseudomonadati; phylum Pseudomonadota; class Gammaproteobacteria; order Pasteurellales; family Pasteurellaceae; genus Testudinibacter; species Testudinibacter sp. 'clade 2'. The sequence goes on along the minus strand of NZ_VDHB01000056.1, from coordinate 19,199 downwards.
ATGGTCAAAGCCTTGCTCGATCAAAAAATGGGCAACATTCAGGCTGCTAACCCCGTGATAACACATCACTAGAATCGGAAAATCATAATCATAGCGATCCAAAAATTCGCCATAACTTTGATTGGTGAGATGAAACGCTTGCGGCGGGTGGCGATAACTGAAATTCTTCAGATCGCGAATATCCAGCAATACCGCCTGATTATCCTGCACCTGCTGCCACGCCTGCTGCGCGGTCACTGTTGCAATGTCGGTGGTCATAAAATACCTTTATCAAGAAAAAATTTAACAGAATGTGAGCGGCTGTGTTGCAAAAAACAGCATAACAATGCCGCTCACCCGATTTGTCATCGCACCCGCACTTTGCTTTAATTCAAGCCAGCTTAATGGTTCTTATGGGTTGTGCCGTACAAAATACGATCGGTGTATGCCATCGCCAACGCTGATGCCAAAAAGCCCAAATGCAGCAGTAGTTGCCACATCATCTGTTTTTCCGGCAAATTTCCGACATTAATAAATGTCTGCAACATATGGATTGAAGAGATGCTGATAATCGCCATCGACAGTTTGACTTTCAATACCGAAGCATTAACATGATTCAACCATTCCGGCTGATCAGGATGATCGTCGGTATTCAGGCGCGAGACAAAGGTTTCATAACCGCCGACAATCACCATAATCAGCAAGTTGGCGATCATCACCACATCAATCAAGTTCAACACCGCCAACATCACCATATTTTCATTCATTTGGTTAAGATTGACCAACAGCTCCCAGAGCGATTTGATAAATTTATAGGCATACACCATCTGCACCACAATCAGCCCGATATAAATCGGCAGCTGAATCCAGCGACTGGCAAAAATAATTTTACTGAAAATTGAGGTTCTTCTGATGCGATCTTGTTTTTCGTTTGTGATATGCATAATGTTCTAAAAATGTTAACTAAAAAAGTGGAAGAAAATTACCTATTTTCGGTTTAAATAGCAAGATTCTGTAGAAAAAAATTAAGTGTGTACTTTTTGTTCTACTTTGCCTATAATAGTAAACGATATACCTGCCATGCCTATGAACTTCTGTTTACGCACAAATCGGCAGGTTTTTTTTAATGCTATTTTTGATTATAAGTATATGACGACATTCTGCAAACCAGTTAAAACAAGTGTAGAACACATTAAAACTTGGCAACAGCGGGGTTTAAATATCCCTAATCAAGAACGAGCAGTACGCTATTTAAATTACATAGGCTATTACCGACTTTCCGCTTATACCATACCTTTCCAAGATCCCAAATCAAGTAGTCATCAATTTAAGCAAAATGTGAATTTTGATGATATTTTAAGCCTTTATATCTTTGACCGAGAATTACGTTTATTAGTCATGGACGCTATCGAACGAATTGAAGTCGCCATTCGAGCACAAATATCTAACGTGCTTTGCAATGAGTTCAATGATGCCTTTTGGTATCTTGATGAGAACTGCTTCGATCAAAATTATCAGCATTTCAGACTGTTAGCAAATATTGAACGACAACGGCTTGAGGAACAAAAACGCTTAAAGCGTGATTATGATGCGATTGAGAGCCGTAAAAATATCTCATTAGATCAAAAAAGAATATTAAAAGACAAGGTACAAAAAGAAAACTTTCTAAGGCATTATTTGAGTCAATACGATCAACCAAAGCTACCGCCGTCTTGGATGATGATAGAAATGCTGACTTGGGGTGACCTAAGCCATTTATATACAGGCGTAAAATCAACTTTGTTACGAAAAAAAATTGCTGGTAATTTAGGATTACATGCTCAGGTCTTTGAATCTTGGATAAAAACCTTAAATGATGTCCGCAATGTGTGTGCCCATCATAATCGCTTATGGAACAAAGAATTTGGTAGAAGTATTAAAATTCCAACATCAAAAAGCATCATATGGCTGCAGCAAGCAGTTATTCTAGCAAATCCGGCAATTCATGCTGAAAAACGCATTTATATGGTATTGGTTGCCTTACAAACCTTATTGTATAAAATCAGTCCAAATTCTCAATGGGCACAACGCTTGAAACAGCTCATGGCTAAATATCCAAAAATCGCAAAATCCAATATGGGAATGCCCGAAGAATGGCATAATGATGATTTTTGGACATTTGCACTTAAACTCAAATAAGGGAAATTGATGATAAAGACACGAATCCCCCTATACCTCATAATTGTTGGTCTGACAGCTTGTAGCAACAAAGCAGTGATCGATTTACCCGATTCACAGCGTGATGCCAAATCCTATGCTATCGCCTATCAAGCCACAGTGCAGTCTTTTCAAGGGATTGTAGGCGAGAATTATGAAGTGGATGATTTCACTCGTGGCGCACAGGCTTGGTATCGTGGTGATATCAAAACCAGCATCGCCAGCATTCGTGATCAGCTGTATAACCAGCTGCAAGACAGTGATTTGTATGCTTTTCGCAGCGGTATTGTATTTGCCGGCGAGTTGCAAAACAACTTTTCACGGTTAAATCAAAATTGCTGGTCGTTGCTGAACAAGCCCAGCCTGACCCAAGGCATTTATGATGCGATGCGTGATTTACGCCGTGATCGCGTGCGTGACGAAAACGATCCATATTTGACGACAGGAACTGAGCAATTTCTACAAAATTGTCGAAAATAGCAACAAAATGTGATTTAGGTCACTTTTTAGTGATTTTTATTTTGAACTGAAAATCAGAATGGCGAATAATAGCCGATAGATGATACTTGCTGCTTCACTGTTCAAAAATGGGGCAGCAAAGTTTTTTCTCTTTTTGCTGAAACGTTTCATCAAATAATAAGTGTCATACTTTTGCTTTATTGGTAACCGTTGGAAGAGAGAATTTTCTTTTTCTTAAAACTATCTACAACAGGAGCATTGAATGTTTAACTTACCGGAACATAACATTCATTTATCAGCAACCGCCGATAATAAACAACAAGCCATTGAAATGGCTGCCAATGCGTTGGTGCAAGACGGCTATGTCGCAGCAGGCTATCTTCAAGGAATGCTGGCGCGCGAACAGCAAACATCCACTTTTTTAGGCAACGGCATTGCGATTCCACACGGCACGCTGGAAACCCGCGATCTGGTCAAAAAAACCGGAGTTCAAATTTTTCAATTTCCAAACGGAATTGAATGGGGCGAAGGTAATACGGCTTATATCGTGATCGGAATTGCCGCCCGCTCTGACGAGCATCTGGCCTTGTTGCGTCAATTGACCCATGTGTTGGGCGACGACGACACTGCCGCTTCGTTGGTGACGCTGCAAGACAAAGCTGAGTTTCGTGCGATTTTAATGGGCGAGAAAAAAGAGCCGGCCTTGCAGCAGGATTTCATCACGCTTGATGTCGAGACCAACAGCGCCCTCACCTTAACCGCCATCAATGCCGGCAAACTGGAAGCTAAAAGTGCGGTTGATGCACGCTTTGTCAGCCAAGTGATTGCCGATCAAGGATTGGTCATCGGTAACGGGATTGTGTTGAATGACAATGCGCAAGGCAATCAATTTAACGCTGTGGCGTTCAGTCGAGCCAAACAAGCGTTCCATAATGCCAACGGCGAAGCAGTGCAAGCCGTCATAACGGTTGCCGCCGTTGATGATCAATTAAATTCAGTTTTGGCACGCCTATTAACCGCCGAAACACAAACCGCACTATTACAAGCAAGCAGCGCCGAGCAAATCATCGCCTTGCTGGACGGAAAATCTGTCGAAACCGATAACGCACAAAGCACAACAAGTGCGGTGCAGCAAGTTGTCGGCACTTTCACCGTACGTAACGAACACGGTTTACACGCCCGCCCGGGAGCATTATTAGTCAGCACCGTGAAACCTTTTGCCGCAAAAGTCACGGTTGAGAATTTAGATCGTCCGACCGCTGCCGTGAATGCCAAAAGTTTGATGAAATTGGTAGCACTGGGCGTCGTCGCCGGTCACCGTTTACGTTTCACCGCTGAAGGTGATGATGCCAAAGCGGCGATCGAAGCCATTGGCAAAGCCATTGCCGACGGTTTGGGCGAAGGCGTCGGCATTACGCCGAAAGAGCCTGACAGCATTGAAGAGGTGACAAGTGCGGTTGCCGCGCCAAGTACTGCATCGACTGCCGCCAGTAGTGGCGAACAAGTCGAAGGCACGTTCAGCTTGAAAAACGAACACGGTTTGCACGCTCGCCCTTGCGCATTGTTGGTGCAAGAAGCGAAAAAATTCCAGTCAGCGATTACCGTTGAAAATTTGGATCGCCAATCTGCAGCCGTCAGCGCCAAAAGTATGATGAAAGTCGTGGCGCTCGGTGCCTTGAAAGGCCATCAGCTACGCTTTGTCGCCAAAGGCGAAGATGCGCAACAGGCGATTGACGCTATCGGCGCCGCGATTGCCGCCGGTTTAGGAGAATAATCATGGCAAAGATTGCAACGATCACCCTGAATACGGCTTACGATTTGGTCGGGCGCTTAAAACGCATCGAGTTGGGCGAAGTCAACACCGTTGAAACTTTGGGGCTGTTTCCGGCAGGCAAAGGCATCAACGTAGCAAAAGTGTTGCACGACTTGGATGTTGCGGTGGCCGTCAGCGGTTTTCTTGGCGAAGAGAATCAAGGTGACTTCAGCCAACTGTTTCAGGCGTTGAAACTGGACGATAAATTCCAGCGTGTTCCCGGTAAGACGCGTATCAACGTAAAAATCACTGAAACAGAGGCTGATGTCACCGACCTGAATTTTTTGGGCTACCAAATTGATGATGCCAGCTGGGCAAAATTTGTCCAAGACTCGTTAAACTGGAGCCAAGATTTTGATGTTATTGCCGTTTGCGGCAGCCTACCGCGTGGCGTCAGTCCGGAACAGTTTACCACTTGGTTAAGCCAACTGGGACAACAAGGTGTGAAAGTGGTGTTGGACAGCAGCCACGCCGCCTTAACCGCCGGACTAAAAGCCAAGCCGTGGCTGGTGAAACCGAATCATCGCGAATTAGAGGCTTGGATCGGTAAACCGCTGAACAGCTTGGAAGAAATTATCACTGCGGCTAAACAATTAAAAGCCGAAGGCATTGCCAATGTGATTATTTCGATGGGCGCTGAAGGTTCAGTCTGGCTCAGCGAGCAAGCGGTGGTGCAGGCACGCCCGCCAAAATGCGACAACGTGGTCAGCACCGTCGGCGCAGGTGACTCAATGGTCGCCGGTTTGATTTATGGTATCAGTCAAGGTTGGCAACAAGCGCAGACATTGGCTTTTGCCAGCGCCGTTTCCGCCTTTGCCGTTTCACAAAGTAACGTCGGCATCAACGACCGCACTTTAGTTGATGACATTTTGCAACAAGTTCAAATTAACGTAATAGAAGGATAATCACATGAACATTCTACTGGTAGAAGATGCCGCTTTAGGCAAGGCGAAAACCTTTTTGGTGCGCCAAGTATTCGCTGCCGCTGTCGCAAATGCCGGACACAAGGTGGTTGAACGTGCCGCCGATGCCGATATTGCGCTGGTATTGGGCGACAATTTACCGAACGATCCGCAACTGGTCGGTAAAAAAGTCTATCTGGCAAACTTGAACAGCGCCTTTGCCGCACCGGAAAGCACCGTTGCCGCTGCACTCACCAAGGCAAGCGATTATGTTGCACCAAGCACCAGTGCGGCCAACGTATCCAGCAATAGCGTGAAAAATATCGTTGCTGTCACCGCTTGCCCGACCGGCGTTGCGCACACGTTTATGTCGGCAGAAGCGATCGAAGCCTACGCCAAACAACAAGGTTGGAATGTGAAAGTGGAAACCCGTGGTCAAGTCGGCGCCGGCAATCCAATCAGTGCCGAAGAAGTTGCTGCGGCTGATTTGGTGTTCGTGGCAGCGGATATTGACGTGGATTTAAGCAAATTTGATGGCAAATTGATGTACCGCACGTCTACCGGCTTAGCCCTGAAAAAAACTGCACAAGAGTTCGACAAAGCCTTTAACGAAGCCAAAATCTTCACGGCGACTGCAGCAAGTGCGGTTAAACAAGAAGCTAAGACCGAGAAAAAAGGCGTATACAGCCACTTAATGACCGGGGTGTCGCATATGTTGCCAGTGGTAGTTGCTGGCGGATTAATCATCGCGCTGTCATTTGTGTTCGGCATCGAAGCCTTCAAAGAAGAGGGCACCTTGGCAGCAGCACTGATGAAAATTGGCGGCGGCAGTGCGTTCGGTTTGATGATTCCGGTGTTGTCCGGATATATCGCCTACTCGATTGCTGATCGTCCGGGCTTAACACCAGGTTTGGTCGGCGGGATGCTCGCCAGTTCAATTGGCGCTGGTTTCCTGGGCGGGATTATCTCCGGTTTCCTTGCTGGCTACGTCGCCAAAGCAATTGCCGATCATGTGAAACTACCTCCAACCATGAATGCGTTAAAACCGATTTTAATCATTCCGTTTATCGCGACTTTGGTTGTTGGCTTGGTGATGATTTATATCGTCGGCGAACCGGTTGCATGGATTATGCGCAGCATGACCGAATTTTTGACCGGGATGCAATCCGGCAGTGCGATTCTGTTGGGGATTATCCTAGGCGCAATGATGTGCTTCGACATGGGCGGCCCGGTCAACAAAGCGGCTTATACCTTTGGCGTCGGCTTGTTAGCGTCCTCATCCTATTTGCCAATGGCCGCGGTGATGGCGGCAGGTATGGTGCCGGCACTGGGCATGGGCTTAGCCACTTTCCTGGCGCGTAAAAAATTCAATGCCAGCGAACGTGAAGGTGGCAAAGCGTCATTCGTGTTGGGGCTATGCTTTATCTCCGAAGGCGCAATCCCATTCGCTGCTCGTGACCCAATGCGTGTAATCCCAAGCTGTATGGCTGGCGGCGCCTTAACCGGCGCACTTTCAATGCTGTTCGGTGCAAAATTGATGGCGCCACACGGTGGTATCTTTGTGTTGGCAATCCCGGGTGCCATTCAACCGGTGTTATTATATCTCGTAGCCATTATCGCAGGTACTGCCCTCACCGGCTTCCTGTATGCTGCGATTAAACCAAACGAAGAGAAATTGGTATAACCGTTTTCAAATGACAAGGAAAACCTCAGCCAGCGGCTGGGGTTTTTTATTGCCAATCGCGTGTGTAAGCCTAGAGTCTGTTGAAACGGCGCGCCGATGCACAACAATTCACGCCCCATGCCGTGTAAAATTCATCCTCCTCCCCCTATAAATAGCAACACAACCTAAAAATTTCTTTATTATTGCTTTCTCAATACGGTTTGCTATAGTGCATTCGATTTTTACACCTGTTTACAACCAAAAGAGACGATCATGGCATTTGCTTCACTGTTTACCCTATTAGATGATATCACCGCCGTATTGGACGATGTGGCGCTGATGACCAAAGTCGCTGCCAAGAAAACCGCCGGTGTGGTCGGTGATGATCTGGCGCTGAATGCCAACCAAGTCGCTGGCGTGCGTGCCGAGCGCGAGCTGCCGGTGGTGTGGGCGGTGGCGAAAGGCTCGTTTTGGAATAAAGTGATTTTGGTGCCGCTGGCCTTGCTGATTTCATCCTTTTTTCCGGTGGCAATTCCGTATTTATTGATGATTGGCGGCGCCTATCTCTGTTTTGAAGGCGTGGAAAAGATTTTCCACAAGCTGCTGCACAAACATGACACTGAGGCAGAAAGTGCGGTCAGCGGCGAAATGACCCCGGAACAAGAAAAAGACAAGATCAAGGGGGCTATTCGCACTGACTTTATCCTGTCGGCAGAAATCGTCACCATTGCGCTGGGCATGGTCAGCGACTATAACCTGCTGACGCAAACACTGGTCTTGTCAGCGATTGCATTGGGGATGACCGTGCTGGTTTACGGCCTGGTTGGTGGCATCGTCAAACTGGACGACCTCGGTTTTTGGCTGATGCGCAAGCCAAGTGCGGTCAGCCAAGCCCTCGGCAGAGGCATTATTTTTGTGATGCCGCATTTTATGCGCTTGATCAGTGTGGTCGGCACCTTGGCAATGTTCTTGGTCGGCGGCGGCATCATCGCCCACAATCTAGGCATTCTGCACCACTGGCTAGAGCAGATGAACTGGCTCGACGGCTGGGCGTTTAACCTCGCCAGCCTGATTATCGGTGTGGTTTGCGGTGCGGTGGTACTGCTTGTCGTGGCTAGCGTCAGTTCTGTGTTTAAGCGCAAAGTCGCTCATTAAATTAGTCACAACTCACAGTCAGAAAGCGCCAAAGTGCGGTATCAGCCTCAACCAAGCCGCACTTTCTGCGTAACACCAACCACCTTACAACTCAACCACCAACTTATTATATGCCGTTCTGACTTTTGCCAGTGCCGTTTCCACGCTTTCATCACGGGCTAAAATCACGCCCAAACGGCGATGACCGTTAACTTCGCCTTTGCCGAACAGGCGTAAATTGGTGTTGGGTTGCGCCAGCACTTGTTCTAAATTGCCAAACCGCACTTGCTTGGATTGTCCTTCGACCACAATCGCTTTGGATGCCGACGGGCTGATCAGATTGATCGGTGGAATCGGTAAGCCGAGAATCGCACGAGCGTGTAGTGCAAATTCAGAGAGTTCTTGTGAAATTAAAGTGACCATGCCGGTATCGTGTGGGCGTGGTGAGACTTCATTGAAGATTACATCATCACCACACACAAACAACTCCACCCCAAAAATACCCCGGCCCCCCAAGCCCGCCGTGATTTTGCCGGCTATGTATTGTGCTTTTTCAAGTGCGGTCGCTGACATCGCCTGCGGCTGCCACGATTCGCGGTAATCGCCGTCAATTTGCGTGTGCCCAATCGGTGGCAGGAAAGTCGTGCCGTCGATATGCCGTACCGTCAGCAAGGTGATTTCATAATCGAATTTGACAAACCCCTCTACAATCACCCGACCGCCGCCGGCTCGTCCGCCTTGCTGTGCATATTGCCACGCGGCTTCAAGCTGCTGCTCAGATTTAATCACGCTTTGTCCGTGTCCGGAGGAGCTCATAATCGGCTTAATCACGCAAGGCAAGCCAATTTCTGCCACCGCACTTTGCAAGGCGGCAAAATTGTCCACAAAACGGTAATTCGAGGTCGGGATGCCGAGCTCTTCTGCCGCAAGGCGGCGAATGCCTTCACGGTTCATCGTCAAACGGGTCGCTTGTGCGGTCGGAATCACATTAAAGCCTTGCTGTTCCAGCGCCAGCAGCATGTCTGTGGCAATCGCCTCCACTTCTGGTACGATATAATCCGGTTGTTCTTTTTCTACCAAGGCTTTCAGCGCAGCACCGTCCAACATCGAGATCGTGTAAGCACGGTGCGCGACCTGTTGTGCCGGTGCATTTTGATAACGATCGACCGCAATCACCTCCACCCCTAGGCGTTGCAATTCAATCACGACTTCCTTACCCAACTCGCCGGCGCCCAGCAGCATCACTTTGGTGGCTACAGGCGTTAACGCTGTTCCGATTGTAGTCATAGTTTTTTCCTTGTTAGCTGATATAGAAAAAAACCGAGTGCTGCGACTCGGTTTATAGACGATTAATGTTGCAGTAAAGCGGGATCAAGCGCCAAATCGGCATTGTGATTAACGCCAATAGTGGCTGCCAACACACGGCGGGCGATCTCCTGCGCTTGCGGCAATGAGTGATCGGTATAAGTGCCACATTGATATTCATTGAGTTCAGGAATATCCTTTTGATCAGCCACCTTCAACACATCTTGCATCGATTTTTGCCATGCTTCGGCAACTTGCTGCTCACTTGGTGTACCGATCAAACTCATGTAAAAACCGGTGCGGCAACCCATCGGCGAAATGTCAATAATTTCCACCTGTTCACTGTTCAAATGGTCACGCATGAATCCGGCAAACAGATGCTCCAACGTATGCACCCCGGTCATCGGCATGCTTTCAAGGTTTGGGCGGCAAAAACGCAAATCGAACACGGTGATATCATCGCCTTTTGGGGTGCGCATAGTTTTGGCGACACGTACCGCCGGTGCCTTCATTTTGGTGTGGTCTACGGTAAAACTATCGAGTAACGGCATAATTTCTCCTCAATGCTAAAAATCTAAAAAATAATTTGAACTTTCTATCGGCTGTTTGGTCTTATTATACAAGCAACTTGCAGTTGTTTTCTAATAATTAAGTTGGTTCCTTAGGTTATTTCGCGCTCTCTTGTAGAGCGCTTTTTTTATGGCAAAATTCTAAACAAAGATCAACAGACCCTAGTACGCTACGCCTGATTTTGTAACGCTAAATATTGCTCAAAACTGACTTCATCGGCTTGTTCGATCGCCTGTTGTTGCCGCACTGAATCCTGAACCGCTTGTTGCAATTGCTGTTCGCTGAGCGTGCGATAAGGCTGTGATAAAAACGCCTGTTTGAATTTTTCGGCTTGCTGCTCAGCGAAAGCAGCGATGCCCAGCTGCTGACAATCGGCTAATACTTTTGCCGATAAGGTCAAATCCGGATCAGCAAACGCTTGGCGCAGCTCACGGCAAATTTGGACATAGCCCTGCTCCTGCCCGACACAATCGACCACCGCTGCCAATTGCAGCAGATCATCAAAAATCGCTTCGCCCATCGCTTGCAGTGAATATTCATGCTCATCACAGCCGACACCGATCGTCTGCTGCGGTTTACGCCCTGCCAAAATGACTTTATTCCAGTTTTTGCGGCAACACTGCTGTTCGCTGTCGCCCAACGGTGGCGCCTCAGCCAATTCACACCACAACATAAACAGATCCAGAAAATAGATTTGTTGTTCGCTGATGCCGACGGCAGAATACGGATTGACGTCCAGTGACCGCACTTCCACATATTGAATCCCGCCACGCTCCAACGCGACAACCGCTCTTTCTCCCGGCAAGGTGACCCGCTTCGGACGGATTTGGGCATAAAACTCGGCTTCGCTTTGCAGCACATTGGCGTTCAGTTGGCGATATGTTTTAGCCTTCTGTTTGCCTGATTGCCAATCCGCTTGGTCGCTCGCCTGGTCAATAGCTTGGTCAATCGCTTGAAAGTGCGGTTCCGGGCGGCGAGTGGCAGCACGCAACGAGGCGGTATATTGGCTCAATTGATTATAATTAATCCCCAGATTGGATTGCGTATCGGTGGTGTAACCCAAATCACTCAAGCGTAACGAGGTGGCATATGGCAGGTATAAAAAGCCATGCGCAGACTGTTCAAACGGAATCTGGGTTTGGCGCCCTTGCAGAAAGCAGCTGCAAATTGCCGGTGAAGCACCGAACAGGTACGGGATTACCCAGCCATAGCGTAGGTAGTTGCGGATCAAGTTGAAATAGCGTGCTGACAACTGATCTTGTTGTTGTTCTTCAGTCAGTTCGGGGAAACGGCGCTGCCAATACGGTTGGTCAAACGAAAAATTGTAGTGAATCCCGGCAATGGTCTGCATCAATGCGCCATAGCGATTTCTCAAGCCTTCGCGATACAGGGTTTTATATTGTGCCAGATTGGAGCTGCCGTACTGCGCCAACACAATGTCGCTTTCATTATTGATAAAACACGGCATGCTCATTGGCCAAAACCGCTCTTTGCCCATGTGTTGCAGGCTGAAACGGTGCAGGTCCCATAAAAAATCGGTCAGTTCACTGGCTTTTTCCCGCACCGGGGTGACAAATTCCATCAGGCTTTCGGCAAAATCGGTGGTGATCCACGGATGGCATAATGCCGAACCCAACTGTGTAGGATGCGGTGTCAATGCCAAATGTTTATCCGGCAGAAAACGTAATGTTTCCCGTTCCAAGCCACGTTTGAAGTGCTGTACTGCTTGCGGGTGCTGTTTTAACCATAAAAGTGCGGTATCAAGGTTTGGTAACACGGTGCTTTCCTCGTCTCAGTAAGATTAAAGCGGGCTCAGGGCGATCAATAAAAAATAACGCAGCCCTTTTCCCAATGTAATAAAAATCAAACTAGGCAGCCAGTGTAAACGTAGCCAACCACTTGCCACACACAACAAATCGCCGATAATCGGCAGCCAACTGAGCAATAATGAAATGCTACCGTAGCGGGCAAGCCATTGTAAACTTCGTTGCTGGCGTCGGTTGAGTTGCTGCCATTCCGGCATGCTGACCATGCGCCCCACTGCATAACTGGTCATACTACCGAGGCTATTGCCGACGGTGGCAACCCACCATAAATTAAAGATCGTGAATGCATTGTTTTCAAAAGAAAAACGGTTTAATAACAGCAAACCGCTAAAAACCACTTCGGAATTGCCGGGCAGCAAGGTCGCGCTTAAAAAAGCGCTGACAAACATCAGTAACAACTGGCTTTGCGCCACCCAAGCCGGCAACCAATTCAGCCATTCACCAGACAAAGCGTCGCTCATCGCTCAGCTTTTAATAAGCGGTTGTCGCGCACATCAAACACGTCCATCGCGCCAGCATGACTTGCCGTAATCCCAAAATCGCCGTCTTCAAACACCAGACAATCGCATGGCGCCACCCCGAGCAACTCGGCACAACGCAAAAAAGTATCTGCTGCGGGTTTATGATTGAGCACATCGTCAGAAGTGACGATAGCGGAGAAATAATGGGCTAAATCAAATTTTTCGATTAAAATCTCAGTCATTGAGCGATGTGCGCCAGTGCCCAACGCCATTGGGATTTTTCCGTTGAAATAACGCACAATTTCAAAAGCCGGCAGCAATACCGCACTTTGCAACACTCGCTGCACCCCCAGCTCACGTTTTTTCTGCACCACCTGTTCCAGCAGGTGCAGCGGCATGCCGCCATCGCGCATAATTGCTTCGGCAATAATGTAAGTGGTTGCCCCGCTCAGTTGGTACATCAGTTCGCCATTTAATGGATAGCCAAAATATTCACCGGTTTCGACCCAAGCCTGTTCATGCGCCGGCATGGTATCGATCAGCGTGCCGTCCATATCGAAAATCAGCCCTTGGTAGCCGCTGATAATCGTTGGGCTTAATATCAAATCCGTCATAAATCCAATCTCTATTCAAGCTTGACTCAGGGCGTAGTCACACGCCTTTATATTGCAAATACAGCACCGTTGCCGCCACGCGCGAGTTGACATTCAATTTGCGCAGCATATTACGGATATGCACTTTGACCGTCTCTTCCGAAATAAACAGCATCTCGGCGATCTGCTTATTCGACATGCCTTTGGCAACCCGCTCCAACACCGCACTTTCACGTTCGGTCAGCGAAAGCAGTGGTTCAGGAGAGATTTTGCGTTGCTGTAATTGATATTGAATTTCCGGGCTGTAAACAATTTCGCCATGCGCCAATTGTTTAATCTGTTGTAACAGCAGATCCGGTTCACTGTCTTTCAATAAATAACCGTCTGCACCGGCATCAACCAACGCAAAAATATCGGCCTTAGCATCGGATACCGTCAAAATCCCGATATGGGCTGTCACGCCTTTTTGCCGCAACTGCTGCAAAGTTTCCAAACCGCTTAACCCTTTCATGTTGAGATCCAAAATGATCACATCCGGCTCTTGCTGTTGCGCCAAACGAATGCCTTCCTGCCCGTTGCTGGCTTCGTCAATCACTTGAAAATCAGGTTCTAATTCAAGCAGCTGTCTGATCCCACGTCGCATTAACGGATGATCATCGATGATAAGAATACGGTATGATTGCGACATAAATTCCCCACTAGCCAATAAAATGGCTTTTATTATAGCGTTTTTTGAGCAAATTAACGCTATCTTGGATCATAATATTGCAAATGTTGCTGGCTATGGAACGGCACAACTTTGTTTTCACCATTGTTGGTCGTGATCAATTGGTAGAATTGCGGATAGTTAAAACTGTAGCCTTCAAAACCATCTTCACCGCCAAAACGGCTCATGGTATACATTTTATTAATTTCTTTGATTTTATTCTGCTTCTCATCGTGGCAGTAGTAGTACACTTCCGGATTGTTGTATTCGTCCAAAATATAAACATTAAAGCTACCGTTACTATTGTCTTCAAAGAAAAATTGCAAAAACCCTTCACTAGCGAATTCGCCGATTTCCAGTGGAAAATGGTATTTATGATGCTTCACTTGCGTATCTGTATTGCGAACGGATTCAAGATCGCGGTTATTCGCTGTTTCGCAGCGCACAACGCCACCTTCTTCAATTTTCAAGTCACGGCTTTCATAGGAGAAATTCCAAACCTTGCCACCCACTTGCAATCGGTTGACCGAACGTTTATTTAAAATCACACCGACTTGAGTATTAATACATTTTTTGATCAACTTCTCGGTTACGGTCAGCATTTCAGCACGATAGCGTTTGCTGTAACAGAAGACCTGTACCGACTCCAACGGATTAGCGCCACGATGGATTTTATGTGCCAGCACTTTCAAGCAGTTTAAAATGGCATGTTCGCCGGCAAAATGCAAAGTGCGGATCTCATTCCAGCGGTTGCGATAGATCAAATCGATGCTGCCAACCAAGCTCTGTTGCTTTGGCCCGAAGTTGAACAAATCGTTGGACGACACACTGCGTCGTTGGTTGCCGTCAATGGCTTCGGTTGGATCATGACTAAGATTGACGGCAACAAACAAGTCACGCAATTCACACGGATGGCTGAGATCCTCATTACTTGGGGGAGCGGTTTGCTGTGCGAGTGACAAGCGCAAATCGGTGACAAATTGCTGAATCTTACCCAACCCGATGGTTTGGCTGCGAATATACAGATGGGTTTTAGCTCCGAGCAAGCCGTTAAAATACGCCCAAGCTACCAATTGGCTAAGATTTTCGGCATATTCCACATAGCGCTCGTTAGAACTGGAAACCTTTGTCAAACAACAGTTAATCAAATACCAGCCGTCTTTCACCGCACTTGAATGACGAACTTCGACAAACATCAGCTCTTTCTCGGTGATGTTGTCAGCAATTTCGCGATTAAATAGCGTAACTTTCTCCGGCAGCACTTCAAATGCGGTGTACAGTTTGCGTGTCAGAATGCTGATATCTTCCGGCATCAAATCCGCTGAAATTTTTTGTTTGCGAGCAAAGATAATCAGATTGCGGTAGCCTTGCATCAGAATGCCGACTAAACTTTGATAAAACGCTTTGACCTGCTTAATTTTCCAACCCGCATGGTCATTCAGGGATTGAATATCCTGCGGCAACCAACCCCAACCGGCAATCAACTGTTGTAACTGCTGATAGCGCCAATTATCCGAATTCTGTACGCCGGCAAAATCACGATTGGCTTTAATATAGAAACAGCGGCGCACTAAATCCAGTCGATGCAGATCATTGATGCGCAAAAGATAACTGCTGACTTGCTGTAACATTGCCAGATAAGGATCAAAGTGGTGATCAACCGCTGTCGCTGATAACAATTGCTGTTTAAATTGCTTGGAAATCAGTTGTGGCTCTGGATATTCCGCCATCAGTGCTTCCAGCAATAACACCTTAATCACCGATTTATACGGTGAGTCCACTGCTTTGAACAGATGCCACAACGTGGCACCAAAATATTCATTGGCAGACAACATTCCTAAGCCGCCAAAATCAACCCAATCATGCGGTTTGATTTTGCCTTCCTGCACCCATTTTTCGACTAAGGTGTCATAATGCTCTTCATGGTTGACCGGCATATGCAGCCACAGCAACGGTTTGCCCGCCAAGCGGATTGCCGAGCGGTAGAATTCGTCTAACAACAACATATACTGACTGCTGCCGCAATGCTCGGTGCTCAGTGTTTCGGAATAGGTGATATTGCGGAAATGATTTTCATCCAGCAGGTAAAAATTGACTTCAATATGTAACGAATTTGCCCATTTTTGAATCAGCAAGGTTTTTTGCAGCAGTTTATTACGCTGAACAAGCGTCAAGTGCGGTTGGTGGCAGACCCAAATATCCAGATCCGACTGGCTGTTTTGTGTGATCGAGCCGGTACTACCCATGGCATACACGCCACGAATGAGTGGGGTTTCCGTCGCTTGCCTGATTGAAGCTGAGAATTGTGTGAAATCATCAGCGACAAAAATTTGTTTCAGGTATTTAAGCTGATAACGTGTCGCTTTGAAATCCACAATACCGGCCGGCGCATCATTAACAAAGCCCGGTAATAACGTATGGTTGGTATTCAGCAACAAGGTGAGTAACTGAAAGACATGCTGAAACTCATCCGAGGTGCCTACCAAGGATTTCTGATAACGCGTCTTGTCCAATGCCGCCACTAACTGTTTAGCAGATTTAAGATAACTACTCAAAAAACCATCTCACAACAATCAAAACATTTAGTAAATGTGACTTATGTCACATTATGTTAATCCAGTGTTAAGCCTATCACTTAAACCTGATCAGGTAAAGCTAAGTCAAATTTTTTAATAAACTAATTAATTGTCATGTCAGTTGTCATTGCAACTGCGTGTTTTAAGTCTCAAATCATGCTAATGAAATAGATTGATCAAATCCGATTGTGCCACTAACCGCACTTGTCTTCCAATCGCCAAATTATCCTGTGCATAGACAGACAATTGCTGTTCGCCGACTTTCAGTTGATATTCAAACGTATGTCCCAAAAAGTGTCGTCCAATAATGGTTGCATTTGGCTTGCCCGTAATGGAAAGTTGCAGCATTTGTGGGCGCAACAGACAAAAGAGCGGTTTCAGCCGATCAATCGGTTGCCCGTTTGCCAAGGTTAGTGCACTTTGCCCGCGCAATTGCCCCAATTCAGACTCCAGCGTTTGTGGATCAGACAAACGGCAAGGCAAATAGCTACCACTGCCGAGAAAATCCGCAACAAAGCGACTATGTGGGCGCTGATACAGCTCAACCGGCTCGCCAAACTGTACAATTTTACCCTGCTCCATCAGCGCCAGCTTATCAGCAAATACAAACGCCTCTTCTTTGCTATGGGTCACAAACACCGCCGAGACTTGTTGCTGCTTCAAAATCCCTTTCATCTCTTCAATCAATTGATAGCGCACTTGGCTGTCGATATTGGAAAACGGTTCGTCTAGCAACAACAGATCCGGTTTACACGCCAACGAACGCGCAATTGCTACACGCTGCTGCTGCCCACCGGAAAGTTCGTGCGGATAACGTTGTAAAAATGCAGAAAGTTGCACCAACGCCGCCATTTCCGCCACAATCTCAGCTTGTGCTGTTTTAGGCGTTTTACCCAGTCCAAACGCAATATTTTGTGCTACCGTTAAATGGGGAAACAAGGCATAATCTTGAAAAATCATACCAATTTTGCGCTGTTCTACCGGAACTTGCGACAAATCCCGTTGATTGAGCACAATCGTTCCCTGTGTCAGCGGCACCAAGCCGGCAATGGCTTTCAACAAGGTGGTTTTGCCACAACCGCTGGCACCCAGCAAACAAAGAATATCATCATCTTGAATCTGCAAATTCAGATCCTGCAAAATGGTTTGCTGTGCGTAACACACTTGAAGATGGTTAATCTGTAACGATTTCATTCAACTTATTTCTCTTTTATCTGGCAGACTTATCCGCTAACAGCGAACGGGTCAAAATAATCACCGGTACCAATCCGACCAATACCAAAAATACCGCTGACAGCGAAGCTTGCTCTAACTGTTCATCCGAAGTTAAGGTAAAAACATGGGTCGCCAAGGTGTCAAAATTGAACGGTCGCAGCAGTAATGAAGCGTTCAACTCTTTCATACTTTCCAGAAAAACCAGCATAAGTGCGGTCAGCAAGCCTTTGCTCAATAACGGAAAATGGACTCGCAACAACATTTTCAAGCCGTTATAGCCTAAAGTACGCGATGCCATATCAAGCGACGGTGCAATTTTGTTCAATGAAGTTTCAACACTGCCGATGCTCATCGCTGAAAAACGAATGATGTATGCCGACACCAAGGCAAACATCGAGCCGCTGAACACCAGCCCGACCAGTGGGCGATCCAGCCAACGCATCAGATCATTCAACCAATGGTCAGCGGTGGTCAACGGAATCATTAAACCAATGGCAAGCACCGTGCCCGGCACGGCATAGCCCAATGAAGAGAGCGGCAGACCGTAGCGTGCCAAATATTGTCCGCTGCGATTTTGTCGCTGGGTCAGGCGCTGCTGGTTTAGGCGTTTAAAAAACAGTAATAACAGCGCCAGCAACACGCTAATCAGTGCTGCGGTGATCGAAACCGACAGACTATTGTACGCATAGTGCCAAAAGCGATCATCCCACGATTGCTCAAAATAGTGATATGACCAATACAACAGCTTTGCCAGTGGAATAAAAAAGGCAAAACTGACCAAGCCCCAGCAGTAACTCTGCGCTAGCCAGAGTTTCCAGCCGTGAAGCGGGCGCAACGACTGACGACGCTCATAGCCTCTTTGGTACAGTTTTTGTTTGCGGCGACTGTAGCGTTCGAGGCTTAGCAACAGAAAAATCAAAAACAACATCAATAGCGAAATTTGCGATGCGGTACCCAAATCGCCCAAGCCGAACCAGGTGTCATAAACCGCAGTGGTCAGCGTTGGCACCGCAAAGTAAGACACCGTACCAAAATCGCCCAAGGTCTCCATCGCCACCAATGCCGTGCCGATGGCCATAGCTGGACGCGCCAGTGGAAACGTTACTTTTTTAATCAATTGCCAACCGCTCACACCCAAAATTTTGGCGCTGTGATTCAGGTTTTCCGACTGTTCCAATAATGCAATACGAGTCAGCAGAAAAATATAAGGATACAACACCAGCGCCAAAACCAGACATGCGCCGCCCAAGGTACGGATCGGTGGAAACCAGTAATCTTGCCCACTACTCCAGCCAAACAGTTGACGCAAAGCCCCTTGCACCGGTCCGGCAAAGTCCAATAAATCGGTGTAAAGATAACCGACCAAATACGGCGGCATCGCCAGTGGTAAGCACATCACCCACTGCAACACACCTTGTCCTTTAAACTGAAAGGTGGAAACAATCCAACTACAAGGCAACGCAAAAATCAAGCTGAGGATCACCGTGCCGCCCACCAGCAACAGCGAATTTTTGAGGTAATCGAACAGCACCGTATTCCACAGGTGCGAAACACTTTCCCCTTGCGAAAAAGTGGATTGATATAAAATTGCCGCAATCGGCAATAGAAAAAAAGCGATGATCAACACCGCTGTGAAAAACCAGCTAATCCGCCAAAATTTATTCATGATTGTTATGAGCAACTACGGTGACTACAAGCACAAAAGAGCGGTCAACACCGCTCTTAGACTGCTGACAAAGGTTAAAATACACAATTAATATTGTAAAAATAGGGGCGGATTATATATCCGCCCGAACCGCAC
>NZ_VDHB01000055.1:0-16628 GCF_006227735.1 Testudinibacter sp. 'clade 2' | reverse complement strand
ATTACTTATGAATAATCATATAAAACAACATACTTATTTGATTCGAAAAAAATTGGACCGTTTAATTAAAGACGTTACAGTTAATAGTTTATTTTCTGGATATGGATTTTATCAAAATAATCATCTGTTCGGCATTATGCAATCCGGTGTATTCTATTTGCGTGCCGAAGGTGATTTGGCACAACAATTGGAGCGATATGGTGCGGCTCCCTGCTTAGCCAGCAGTAACAACGCGCTTTCTCTTTCCCGTTATTATCGCTTACCACAAACGATTACTGAAAACGATATACTATATCGTGAATTTTTACACCAATCGATCGAGCAAGTCAAACAACAAAAAATTGACTTTCAACTTGCTCGCAAAAAACGGATTAAAGAACTGCCGAATCTGAGTATAAAACATGAACGTTTATTATTAAAGGTAAATATTACTGATGTGAACCAACTACGTCGTATCGGCGCAGAAAAAGCTTATATTTTGGCGAAAAAACAGGGATTTTCAATCACTTTGGATTTCTATTGGAATTTAGTTGCCGCCCTCAAAAATATTCATGTTTCGCAGTTGCCTGAGGCACAAAAAGAACATGCTTTAGCAAAACTGAATAATTACTTACGCCAAGAAGGATTACGATCGGAAAAAGCGTAGCAATAAACCCAAAAATCGATACCGATTCACATTTCTGAATCGGGTATCGGTTTTTTTATGTTCAATTCGTGATCTTGATCACTATTTGGGAACGTTCCCATTGATAAAAAAATAAACAAGCCTAAAATTCGAGCGTTATTTTAATGAAATTGCTTAAGGAAAAATCATGGCAAAAAAACTGGATCCACAAAACGTCAGCCGCCTCATTGAATTGGTCGGCGGTAAAAATAATATTGCAACGGTGACCCACTGCATCACCCGCTTGCGTTTTGTATTGAATGACACTGGCAAAGCCGATGTGAAAGCCTTAGAACAACTGCCGATGGTGAAAGGTTGTTTCACCAATGCCGGGCAGTTCCAAGTGGTGATCGGGCCGGAAGTGGGCGATTACTATCAAGAATTGTTAAAACAGACTAATCTCAGTTCCGCCGATAAAGAGGCGGCGAAAGTGGCGGCGCGGCAGAATATGAAATGGCACGAAAAAGTGATTTCGCACTTTGCCGAGATTTTTATTCCGTTGTTGCCGGCGCTGATCAGCGGCGGTTTAATTTTAGGTTTCCGCAATGTGATCGGTGACATTCCGATGTCGGACGGACAAACGCTGGTGCAATCTTCCCCGATGTGGAAAACCATTTATGACTTTTTATGGCTGTTGGGCGAAGCGATTTTCTTCTTCCTGCCGGTCGGCATCTGTTGGTCAACGGTCAGAAAAATGGGCGGTTCGCCGATTTTGGGAATTGTGTTGGGGGTGACGTTGGTCTCTCCGCAGTTGATGAACTCCTACGGCTTAGGCACGCAAGTACCGGAAGTGTGGGACTTCGGTTGGTTCAGCATTGATAAAGTCGGGTATCAGGCGCAAGTGATTCCGTCGATTTTAGCCGGGATGGCATTGGCATGGATCGAACGTGGTTTTAAACGGATTGTGCCGGACTATTTGAATTTGGTGATTGTGCCGGTCTGTTCCTTAATTATCGCCGTATTTTTAGCGCACGCTTTAATCGGCCCGTTTGGACGCGAAATCGGCAACGGTGTGGCAATTGCGGTGAAAGCGGCCATGACCGGCAGTTTTGCCCCGCTTGGTGCAGCCCTATTCGGTTTCCTGTATGCACCGTTGGTGATCACCGGAATTCATCAAACCACCTTGGCCATTGATATGCAGATGATCCAAAGCATGGGCGGCACACCGGTTTGGCCGTTGATTGCCCTGTCAAACATTGCTCAAGCCTCAGCGGTATTCGGTATCGTATTAATCAGTAAAAAACTGAATGAGCGTGAAATTTCGGTGCCGGCAACCATTTCCGCTTACTTAGGGGTGACCGAGCCGGCAATGTATGGCATCAATTTAAAATACCGCTTCCCAATGCTATGCGCCATGATCGGTTCCGCCTGTGCCGCTTTAATTTGTGGCTTGGCCGGGGTGATGGCAAACGGCATCGGCGTCGGCGGTTTGCCGGGCATTCTGTCGATTCAACCGCAATATTGGGGCATCTTTGCCTTGGCGATGCTGGTTGCGGTGGTGGTGCCATTGCTGTTGACGATTTTGGTGTACAAACGCCAAGCGGCAAAAGGCACGTTAGCGCAATAACACACTAAAAAAATTGAAAGTGCGGTTTTGAACCGAAATAAACAGACAAAAGGACAAGCAATGCAACAGACAGAATGGTGGAAGAACGGGGTTATCTACCAAATTTATCCCAAAAGTTTTCAGGATACCAGCGGCAACGGGCGCGGCGATATTCGCGGTATTATTCAACGCTTGGATTACCTGCAAACCTTGGGTGTCGACGGGATTTGGATCACGCCGATTTACCCTTCGCCGCAAATTGATAACGGCTATGATGTTGCCGATTACTGCGGCATCAATCCGGATTACGGCACAATGGCAGATTTTGAATTGTTGGTGGCCGAAGCGCATCAGCGCAATATCCGGATTGTTATGGATATGGTGTTCAACCACACCTCGACCGAGCACGCTTGGTTTAAACAAGCGCAAAATCCGGAAAGTGAATACCATGACTACTATATTTGGCGTGGTGAAGATCAAACGCAGTCCCCCAACAACTGGCGCTCCAAATTCGGCGGCGGCGCATGGCAATGGTGTCAACAGGTCGGCAAGCACTATTTGCACCTGTTTGCTACCGAACAAGCAGATCTCAACTGGGAAAATGAAAACGTCCGCCGACAGCTGCAACAGGTTTGCCATTTTTGGGCGGATAAAGGCGTGGACGGGTTGCGCTTGGATGTGGTCAATCTGGTGTCTAAAAATCAGGATTTCCCCAGTGATGATCAAGGCGACGGCCGTCGTTTCTATACCGACGGGCCACGGATTCACGAATTTATGCGTGAATTGAGTGAGCAGGTTTTTCAGCCGCGCGGTTTAATGACGGTCGGGGAAATGTCGTCCACCAGTTTGCAAAATTGCCAACAATACGCTGCACTGAACGGCTCAGAACTGTCAATGACCTTCAATTTCCACCATCTGAAAGTCGATTATCCCAACGGTGAGAAATGGACTTATGCGGCGCCGGACTATGTGGAGCTGAAATCGATTTTCAACTACTGGCAGCAAGGCATGCACGGCAAAGCGTGGAATGCACTGTTCTGGTGCAACCATGATCAGCCACGGATTGTATCGCGTTTTGGCGACGAAACCGCACTTCGTACGGTTTCCGGCAAAATGCTGGCCATGGTGTTGCACGGCATGCAAGGCACGCCGTACATCTATCAAGGCGAAGAATTTGGCATGACCAATCCGGGCTTCAGCCGCATTGAGCAATATCGTGATGTGGAAAGCCTGAATATGTACCAAGAGTTGTTGGATAACGGCTTGGATCAAGCCTTGGTGCTGAAAATTTTAGCCCAGAAATCACGCGACAACAGCCGTACTCCGATGCAGTGGAATACGCTAACCAACGCCGGTTTCAGCACTGCTGAACCTTGGATAGGTGTTGCCCCCAATTATCGGCAAGTGAATGCCGAAAGTGCGGTCAACGACCCTGATTCGGTATTTTATTGCTATAAAAAATTGATTGCGCTGCGCAAATCCCTGCCGGTGTTGACTGACGGCGATTATCAGGATCTGCTGCCGCAACACCCGTCCGTTTGGAGCTATCTGCGCACGAGCGGCAAGCAAAAATTGTGGGTGTTGGCCAATTTAAGCCACCAAACGCAAACACTTGAACGTCCGCAACAGACTGCCGGTGAATGGCAGACACTATTGCATAATTATCCGCAAGCATTGGCTTTGGGCGACAGCATTGAATTGGCGCCTTATCAAGCGGTGTATTTGCTACAAAATGTATAACTAAGCAAAGTGTATAACTAAGCAAAGTATATAACTCAGCAAAGTGCGGTGCAGCGATTTGACAGCGACCGCACTTTTCACCAGACTTAATTCAATGACAGATAACATGACAGAAAAACAGAAAATGCTGGCAGGCTTGATTTATGATGCCAACAACGACCCTGACTTAATTCAAGAGCGGTTGCGCTGCAAAGAGCGTTGCTATGATTACAACCAACTGCGTCCGTCTGAGGTGGAACAGCAGCAACAGTTGATTCGGCAACTGTTCGGCAAAACCCAAACCCATTTTTCTCTGGTCGCACCGTTTTGGTGTGATTACGGCTACAACATTGAAATCGGTGAGAATTTCTACGCCAACCACAATTGTGTGATCTTGGACGGCGCCAAAGTCACCTTTGGCGACAATGTGTTTATCGCGCCGGATTGCGGTTTCTATACCGCCGGTCATCCTCTCGATGTCGAGCGGCGTAATCAAGGCTTGGAATATGCCTATCCGATTACCGTCGGTGACAATGTCTGGTTTGGCGGCGGCGTGAAAGTGATGCCTGGCGTGACCATTGGCAGCAATAGCGTGATTGCCGCCGGCAGCATTGTGACCACTGATATTCCGGATAATGTCCTGGCCGCCGGTGTGCCGTGCCGTGTGATCCGCCCGCTCACCGAACAAGACCGTCACCGCACTTAACCTACTTTAGCCTTCCTTAAATGCCCGGAATGATGCAAAATTTCGGGCAAGTTCGCATTTTTCACCACCACCATCCCGCAAAAATTGATCTCTCTCGCATAAACCGAAGATAACCGCATCTCCTTAATAAAAATAGGGTATTGTAGTGCTATCCGCTCGCAAAGACGGCTAACCGACGAAAACGACTTTTACCTCAACACGACTCGAGATGATAACGAGATTCCCACAATTTCAGGGGAATGCAGTCCGTTGTTTGCACAAACAATAAAGGACATTGCCATGAAAGATGTTAAAGCTGATATGACCTTTCCACCGGATCTGACCGAAAAAAAGGGCTCGGGACCGGTGCAAACCAAAGTACCGGTGTACACCAACTCCCTGCCGCCCTGCAATCATGCCTGCCCGACCGGCAGCAATATCCAACAGTGGCTCTCCTTGGCACAAGAAAAACAGTACCAAGCCGCATGGCAAGAGCTGATGCGCAACAATCCGATGCCGGCGATTCACGGGCGGGTTTGTTACCATCCGTGTGAAACCGCTTGCAATCGCACCCAAGTCGATGATGCGGTCAGCATTCACGCCGTTGAGCGTTTTCTCGGGGATCTGGCCATCGAACAACATTGGCCGGTCGAGTTGAACAATCCTGACAGCGGCAAAAAAGTGCTGGTGGTCGGCGCAGGCCCGAGCGGTCTGTCCGCAGCTTACCATTTGCGCCTGAAAGGACACCAAGTCGAAGTGCGCGACTCTGCCCCGCTGGCTGGAGGCATGATGCGTTTTGGCATTCCGGCTTACCGCTTGCCACGTCCGATTTTAGAAGCCGAGATTAACCGCATCGCAGAGATGGGGGTCAACATCGTCTTAAACTGCAAAGTTGATAACATCTTGCAGGCTAAACTGGAGGGCAATTTTGATGCGGTATTTTTAGCCGTCGGCGCCCACATCGGGCGGGGAGTCGATATTCCCAACGATGATCCGTCGCGGGTGACCGATGCGGTCAGCTATTTGCGCGATATCGGCATGGGGCAAGCGCCGAGATTGGGCAAGCGCGTGGCGGTATATGGTGGCGGCAACACCGCAATGGATGCGGCACGTACCGCCAAACGGCTGGGATCGGATGTGATGGTGATCTATCGCCGTGATCGAGACAATATGCCGGCACATGATTTTGAGTGCGCCGAAGCCATCGAGGAAGGTGTGGAATTCCACTGGCTGCGCACCATTAACGAAATCGACGGCACACGCTTTAAATTGGAAAAAATGCGGTTGGACGAAAAAGGTCGCCCACAGCCGAGCGGCGAATACGAGTATCTGGAAGCCGACTCCCTGATTCTGGCACTGGGACAAAATATCGACAGCCAACTGACCCAAGGCATTCCGGGCGTGGATTACAAAGCCGACGGCACGGTAATGGTGAATGACAACATGATGACCGGTTATGCCGGATTGTTTGCCGGCGGCGACATGGTGCCGTCCGATCGCACCGTCACCATTGCGGTCGGACACGGCAAAAAAGCCGCTTATCATATCGATGCCTACCTGCATAACCGCACTTACCAAAAACCGAGCAAGCATCCGCTGATTCAATATAACCGGCTGCACCTGTGGTATAAAACCGATGCCGAACAGAGCGAACAGCCGACGATGGCAGCACATCTGCGCGCCAAATCCTTTGATGAAGTCTTGGGTGGCTTGAGCGAGCAAGAGGCGGTTTATGAGGCGCAGCGCTGCTACTCCTGCGGAAACTGTTTTGAGTGTAACGGCTGCTTTGGCGCCTGCCCGCAAGAGGCGATTATCCGTCTGGGCAAAGGCAAAGGTTACCAAGTGGATTACGCCAAATGCACCGGTTGCGAAGCCTGTTATCTGCAATGTCCTTGTCATGCGTTAGAAATGGTGGCGGTTGCCAGTTAGGAGAAAATGATGAGTCAATTCAATGCTAAAATGATCACCTGCGATGGCAGCGAAGCCACCGCATCAATTGCCTATCGTGTCAGTGAAGTCTGTGCGATCTATCCAATTACCCCGTCCTCCACCATGGCGGAACTGGTCGATTTGTGGATTGCGGAACAACAAAAAAATATCTGGGGCAATATTCCGCTGGTTGCCGAAATGCAAAGTGAAGGCGGCGCTGCCGGGGCGGTGCACGGCGCACTGCAAAGCGGTGCATTAACCACGACCTTCACCGCCTCACAAGGGCTGATGTTGATGTTGCCGAATATGTATAAAATTGCCGGTGAGCTGACCTCGGCAGTGTTTCATGTTGCGGCACGCTCGCTGGCGGCACAAGGTCTCTCGATTTTCGGCGACCATCAAGACGTGATGGCAGCACGCACAACCGGTTTTGCTATGTTGGCAGCTTCATCAGTGCAGGAAAGCCATGATATGGCGCTGGTTGCCCATGCCGCCACGCTTTCCGCCCGTATTCCGTTTATCCATTTTTTCGACGGTTTCCGCACCTCTCATGAGGTCAATAAGATTGCGCTGATTGATGACCAAGCAGTCAAAGCGATGATCCCCGACGAGTTGGTCCGAGCCCATCGTGCCAGAGGGTTAAGCCCGGACAATCCGTTTATTCGCGGCACGGCACAAAATCCGGATGTCTATTTTCAGGCACGCGAATCGGTCAATTTGTATTATCAAAACACACCGCACATCGTGGCAGAAAAAATGCAACAGTTGGCTGAGTTGACCGGACGGCAGTATAAAATCATCGAATATTACGGTGATCCCGAAGCAGAATCGGTGATTATCGCCATGGGTTCCGGCATTGAAACCGTGAAAGAGACCCTGCGTGATCTGAATGCCAAAGGTGAGAAACTGGGGGCAGTCCAAGTGCGGTTATACCGTCCGCTAAGCGCCGAACATCTGTTGGCGGAACTGCCGCGCAGTGTCAAACGGATTGCGGTGTTGGATCGCACCAAAGAACCGGGCTGCAACGGCGAACCGCTGTATCAGGATATCCTGACCGCACTTATCGAAAACCAAGAACAGTTGCCGATTTTTCCAAAAGTGATCGCCGGACGCTACGGGCTGTCGAGTAAAGAGTTTACCCCGGCAATGGTGAAAGCGGTGTTTGACGAGCTGAAACAAGCCCATCCGAAACAGCATTTTACGGTCGGCATCAGCGACGATCTCACCCACACCAGTCTGACGGTTGACCCAAGTTATGCTATCGAAAGTCAAGACACAGTGCGTGCGATGTTTTACGGCTTGGGCGCAGACGGCACGGTTGGCGCCAATAAAAATACGATTAAAATTATCGGTGATGATCCGGACTATTTCGCACAAGGCTATTTTGTGTACGACTCGAAAAAATCCGGCTCACAAACCATCTCCCATTTACGTTTCGGCTCACACCCGATCAACAGCCCCTACCTGATTCAATCGGCGAATTTTATCGCCTGTCATCAGGAAACCTTTTTGCAAACCACAGATATGCTGGGCAACGCCGCCCCCAATGCCACTTTCCTACTGAACAGCCAATATGCTGCCGATAGCATTTGGGACAAACTACCCAGTGCGGTGCAGCGGCAAATTATCGATAAAAAGATTAAACTATACGTGATCGACGCTTACAAAGTGGCGAAAGACACCGCCATGGGCAACCGCATCAACACCATTATGCAGACCTGCTTTTTTGCCCTTTCCAACGTGATGGCAAAAGACAAGGCGATTGCCAAAATCAAAAAAGCAATTGAGAAAACCTACTTGCGCAAAGGGGAAGCGGTTGTGCAAAAGAATTTTGCCGCCGTGGATCATACTCTGACCCACCTTTATCCGGTGAATATTCCGACACAGGTGACCGCACTTGAGCAGGCTTATCAACCGGTTTCAAGCAAAGCACCGGAATTTGTGCGTCAGGTTACCGCACAAATGATGGCAGGCAAAGGCGATTTGATTCCGGTGTCGATGCTGCCGCCGGACGGCACTTATCCGTCGGCAACCACCCAATGGGAAAAACGCAACATTGCGCAAAATATCCCAATTTGGGATCAAGCGCTTTGCATTCAATGCGGCAATTGCAGTTTTGTTTGTCCGCACAGCGCCATTCGTGCCAAGTTCTACCACAAAGAACTGCTGGAACAAGCGCCGCCCGGATTCCGCTCTGCGATGACCACCGCACGCGGCTTTCCGGATACCCGCTACACCATTCAGCTCTATCCGGAAGACTGCACCGGCTGCTCGCTGTGTGTCGATGCCTGCCCGATGACCGATTTGGATAATCCGAGCTATAAAGCGCTTAATATGCGCGAAAAAACCCCGTATCTGGAACAGGAAAAACAGAGCCTGACGTTCTTTGAAACCATTCCGTATAACGATCGGGCGAAAATCGATTTTTCCAATGTGCGTGGCGTGCAGTTCCTGCAACCGCTGTTTGAGTTCAGCGGCGCTTGCAGCGGTTGCGGCGAAACGCCGTATCTCAGCTTGCTGTCACGCCTGTTCGGGGATCGGCTGATGATCGCCAATGCCACCGGCTGCTCCTCGATTTACGGCGGTAATTTGCCGACCACGCCTTGGAGTAAAAATGCCGATGGCCGTGGCCCGGCATGGTCAAACTCGCTGTTTGAAGACAATGCCGAGTTCGGCTTCGGTTTCCGTCTGGCTGAAACCAAACACCAGCAATTGGCACAGGAATTATTGCGCCAACAAGCACCGCACTTGGCGCCGAAACTGGTAGAGCAACTGCTGCACAGCGAACAAAAAACCGAATCGCAAATTCAGGCACAAATCAAACGGGTTGCCGAACTGAAAGTGCGGTTAAGCGACATCGGCAGCGACAGTGCGCTTAACTTAAAGTCGGTTGCCGATCACCTGATTCGCCGTTCCATCTGGATCGTCGGTGGCGACGGTTGGGCTTATGACATTGGTTACAGCGGCTTGGATCATGTGCTGGCCAGCGGTGCTGATGTCAATATTTTGGTGATGGACACCGAAGTGTACTCCAACACCGGCGGACAGATGTCGAAATCCACCCCGCTCGGTGCCGTTGCCAAATTTGCTGCTTCCGGCAAACAAGCCAGCAAAAAAGATATTGCGATGCAGGCGATCACCTACAACAATGTGTATGTGGCACGGATTGCCTTTGGTGCCGATCCGCAACAAACGTTGCTGGCCATGCGCGAAGCCGAAGCCTATCCGGGGCCGTCGCTCATTATTGCCTACAGCCACTGCATTGCCCACGGCATTCAGATGGAAGAGGGCTTGCAACAGCAGCAAAGAGCGGTCAAATCCGGGCACTGGCCGCTGTTCCGCTACAATCCGGCGTTAAAAGAGGTGGGGGAAATTCCGTTTTCACTCGACAGTTTGCGTCCGAGCGTACCACTGGAAGAGTACCGCAGCCACGAAACCCGCTTCCAAATGCTACAACGGCAGCACCCACAGGAAGCCGCTGAGATTGCGGTTCGGGCGCAAAAAGTGGCCAATCGCAAATGGAGCCTTTATGAAGAAATGGCGACCCGTAAAGCCACCATTTTTGATCCTTATGTGGAATAACGGGCGGCATCGTTAGTCAGCGTCAGCAACAAAGGGCGGATCTTATGATTCGCCCTGATTCCAGCGATTATGCCCGCCTTATTTTTATTCTGGAAAATGGCAAGCAACACAAAAATGCTCAATCCGTTCCGGGCAGGCTAATAAACGTTGCAGTTGCTCCACTGCACGTTCTCCGGCACGATACAGCCCAAACTCGATGCTCAAGGTTTGCGGAAACAGGAATTTCAGCAATTTGTTATTGCCGACACCGCAAACTTGAATATCGCTGCGCTGTTGCTGCTGTAAATATTGGTTCACACCAATGGCGATACTGTCGGTGGCACAAACCACCGCCTCGGTCTGTTCACTAATCACTAAAGGCGCCTGCTGATAAGCATGTGCATAATCCAGTGATCCCAACGCAAAGTGCGGTTCCAGTTGTTTTTCGGTGCAAAAATCAAGGTAAGCCTGATAGCGCAACCTTCCCGTGGTGCGGTCATCCAACGCCACGCCAAGATAAGCAATTCGTCGCCGCCCCTGTTGGTATAAATGCGCCATCAACAAGCGAATCGAACCACAATCATCATAATACACTGAAGACAATTCAGCATAATGTTGCGCCACCACCACCAATTTTTGCTTATAGGGTAACAGTGATTCTTGTTGCAATTGGCTGAAACCAAACACAATCACTCCGTCAACACGGCGCTGTGCGAAAAAACGCAAATGCTCTTCCACTAATTTTGGCTCAAAACGGCTTTCGACAATAAAATGTTCGCTGCCGTCCTGCTGCAACGCATTCAGAATGCCACGTAGTACCCGATTTTCCGACGGTGAATCTAAACGGGTGACGATGATCCCGACCACCCGATTCTCAATACCACGCATCGCCCGAGCGCTACGTGACGGTTGAAAATTGTATGCTTCGACCACTGCCAACACCTGCGCTTTAGTGGCTTTGCTGACATTCGGCTCATTATTCAGCACCCGTGAAACCGTTGACTTCCCGACACCACTTAAACGCGCAATATCTTTGATGGTTAATTTCATCATGCTGAATCTTATGCCGATTTAAGGTTGCGGTAAGTTAAAAAATAGTAACTCAGCACCGACAATAAGGTACATAGAAACATCGACAACAACATCGGCACTGCATTGGTAATCGGCACCAGCGCAATTAAAAAACCGACTATGGCACCGACGCCAAAACGGATCGTGCCTGCTAAGGAATTGGCAGTACCGGCAACCTGCGGAAAGCGATCCAAAATCGCCGCCATCGCATTAGAGCCGATAATCGACAACATCCCGACAAAGGCGGAAACACCCAGTGCCATCGGCCAAAATCCCAAGTCTAGCATCGCAACCAATAACAACCAAATACCTGCTAAAAATTGTATGCTTAGCCCGAAACGCAGCATTTTTTCCGCACCGACTTGCAGCACCATTTTGCCGTTAATCGAGGTAAACAGAATCAACACCGTCATGTTCATCACAAAGAAATAACCAAAATGCTCCGGCGCTACTCCATAAATATCGATATATACAATCGAACCGGAGGTTAAAAACGAGAACATCCCGGCAAATGAGAAAGCCCCTGCCAATACATAGCCGACCACCGCTTTCACCCGAATCAGCGAAGCAAAATTTCGTATCACCACTTTCAAACTAAACGGCACACGTTTTTCGACTGGATGAGATTCCGGAATTTTCCAAAACACCAGCAGGCAGCTTAAAACCCCAAAAAACGCCAACACATAAAAAATGGAATGCCAATGGAAAAATTTTGCCAGATAGCCGCCGATAAACGGCGCCAACAGTGGCGCAATCATCGACACCAACATAATCATCGACATCATTTTGGAGAAGTAGTTTTTCGAAAACAAATCGCGCAACAACGCCCCCAGCACTACTGCCGGCGCCGCACCAAAAAAGCCTTGAATAAAGCGCAGAACCAAGAATTCTTGAATATTATCCACCTGTGTCAGAAAAAGTGCGGTCAGCGCAAAAATCAGTGTGCCAATCATAATCACCGGCTTGCGTCCGAAGCTGTCTGCTGCCGGTCCCCACAGCAATTGCCCGGTGGCAAAACCCAGCGTAAACAGCGCCAGCGTATTTTGCACCCGCTCCGAATTCACATTTAAATCACGGGCAATATCCAAAAACGATGGCAAATACATATCAATTGCCAACGGTGGCAACATGGCCAAAATGCCCAAAATCAACACGAAAATCGGGCTTTTTTTAATTTGTCTTATCTTTTCTGTCTGTAACATTCTTGTTCCTGATTTCAACATCACATGGTTATATTAACCACTCTGTCATTTAAAGCCGGCCACCTCTGCCGCTGTCAACGTGCGGTATTCGCCTTCGTCCAACGTCTCATCCAAAATTACATCGCCAATCCGCCAACGGTGCAGTCCGACCACTTTATTCCCCAACGCCGCAAACATGCGTTTCACCTGATGGTAGCGCCCTTCACTGATGGTTAAATTCAGATTGTAGTCGTCCACAATCTCCAGTTTGCCAGGTTTGGTCGGCACTTGCTCGCCTCGTAATAAAATGCCCTGCTCAACCGCACTTTGATAGTTATTTTCAATCGGATCCGCCAGCGTCACCAAATAGGTTTTTTCACATTGAAATTTGGGCGAGGTGATGCGGTGCGACCATTGCCCATCATCGGTCAACAACACCAATCCGGTGGTATCGACATCCAAGCGCCCGACAGAGTGCAATTTATTTCTGAGCGGATAATCAAACAGTTGGTATACCGTTGGGTATTCGCCGTCGTCATGGGAACAAATATACCCTGCCGGTTTATGTAACATCAAGTATTGTCCGGCTTCCAGCCACTGCAACAACTCGCCGTCAAACAGAATCTGATCCGCTGATGAAATTTGGGTTGCGCCGGATTTTATCACCACACCGTTTACCGTAACCACCCCGCTGCGTAGGATTTTCCCCACTTGCGAACGGGTCAGCCCACTCTGCTCTGCCAAAAATTTATCTAAACGCATCATCAACCTTTTATTTTTATTCTTACTATCACCTATTGCGCATATTGTACCCGTTTAACCTTAAAGATACAGTTGCTAAGCCAAATTATAGTGGATTAAATTTGCTTAAATGCTCGATGACTTGAAAAGCCTTTCACCAAAAAATATGTGTTCCATATCACATACTCCTTGAACAATCCTCAACAATACTGAAATAAAGCGTATAATTTACTCCACTTTTTTAACGTTTTGATCAAACCAATTCAACCTATTTACAACCTGTATTGATAAGGATTAGACAATGGATAAACAACTTCGCCAAGCTGCACTTGATTTTCATGAATTTCCGATTCCGGGAAAAATCGAAGTGACCCCAACCAAATCTCTCGCCACTCAACGCGATCTGGCGCTTGCCTACTCGCCGGGCGTCGCTATTCCGTGTCTGGAAATTCAGCAAGATCCGTTGGCGGCTTATAAATACACGGCTCGTGGTAATTTGGTCGGGGTGATCTCCAACGGTACTGCGGTACTCGGTTTGGGCAATATCGGTGCCTTGGCAGGTAAGCCGGTGATGGAAGGCAAAGGCGTGTTATTTAAAAAATTCGCCGGTGTCGATGTGTTCGACATCGAAATTGACGAACGTGATCCGGACAAACTGGTTGATATTATCGCCTCACTTGAACCTACTTTCGGTGGCATCAACTTAGAAGATATCAAAGCACCGGAATGTTTCTATATTGAGAAAAAACTGCGTGAGCGAATGAAAATTCCGGTATTCCACGATGACCAACACGGCACCGCCATTATTTGTGCTGCCGCTGTCATGAATGGTTTACGCGTAGTGAATAAAGACATAAAACACGTCAAATTAGTGGTTTCCGGTGCGGGTGCTTCTGCCATTGCTTGCTTGAATTTACTACGTGCGTTGGGCATGGAAAAACAAAACATCACCGTTTGTGATTCCAAAGGGGTGATTTACAAACAGCGTGAAGATGCCGATCGCATGGATGAAACCAAAAAGTTTTATGCCATTGAAGATAACGGCACTCGTCGTCTGGCAGACGCCATTCCAAATGCCGATATTTTCTTGGGTTGTTCCGCCGCCGGTGCTTTAACCCAAGAAATGGTGAAAAGCATGGGGCCAAGCCCAATTATTTTGGCACTTGCCAATCCTGATCCGGAAATTTTGCCGCCGGATGCCAAAGCAGTTCGTCCAGATGCGATTGTCTGCACCGGCCGCTCGGATTTCCCGAATCAGGTCAACAACGTATTGTGCTTCCCGTTTATCTTCCGCGGTGCGTTAGATGTGGGCGCTACTACCATTAATGAAGAGATGAAACTGGCTGCCGTGCATGCAATTGCCGAACTGGCGCATGCCGAACAAAGCGATGTGGTCTCCTCTGCTTACGGTGATCAAGAACTGGCATTTGGTCCGGAATACCTGATTCCAAAACCATTTGATCCACGTTTAATCATCAAAATCGCCCCTGCGGTTGCCAAAGCGGCGATGGACTCCGGGGTTGCGCTGCGCCCAATCAATGATTTCAGCGTTTATATCGAAAAACTGACTCAATTTGTGTATAAAACCAATCTGTTCATGAAACCGATTTTCGCTCAGGCTCGTCTTGATAAAAAACGAATTATCATTTCCGACGGCGAAGAACCGCGCGTACTGCACGCCGTACAAGAGATTGCCGCACTGGAAATCGCATTGCCAATTCTGATTGGCCGCCCGGATGTCATCAAACAGCGGATCAAACAGCTCGGCTTACAAATCGAGGAAGGCAAAGAGTTCGAAATTATCAACATTGAAAAAGACGAACGCTACGAAACCTGCTGGAAAGGCTATTACGACATCATGAAACGTCGTGGCATCACTCCGGCATTGGCAAAACAAGAAATTCGGATCAACCCAACAACAATCGCCGCAATGTTGGTGCATCTAGGTCAAGCCGACGGCATGATTTGCGGATTAGTCGGCTCTTATGCCGATCACCTAAAATCTATCCGTAACGTAATTGGCTTAAAAGACGGTGTGAAAACCGCCGCCACCGTCAACGGCTTGGTGATGCCGAGCGGCAACGTATTTGTCACTGATGCTTTCGTCAACCAAGATCCGGATGCAGAGTCTTTGGCGGAAATCACGCTAATGGCAGCAGAAGAAGTGCGCCGTTTCGGGATTGAACCGCAAGTGGCATTGATTTCTCACTCCAACTACGGCGCCAGTGATCACCCAAGTGCGGTCAAAATGCGTAAAGTCTTGCAGTTAGTGCAGCAACGTGATCCGGAATTGATTATCGATGGCGAAATGCACGCTGATATCGCACTATCGGAAAAATTGCGTAAAAACATTATGCCCGACAGTCCATTGAAAGGCGGCGCCAACTTATTGGTGATGCCAAACATGGAAGCAGCACGAATCGGCTATAATCTGCTGCGTTCGGCAACCACCGCAATCACCGTTGGACCGATGTTGATGGGCTTGCGCCAATCGGCTCATATTCTGACGCCGGTGGCTTCGGTGCGTCGCATCATCAACATGGTGGCTGTTGCGGCAGTGAATGCCTCTAAAGATAACCAAGAGTAACACACCAAACATAAAAGTGCGGTCAGCCACAAGCTGACTCAACCAACAAAAGGCAGAAAATAAATGTTCTGCCTTTTTGTTTATGCGAAATCTAACCTGACATATTTATAAACATTTAATGATCTCGATCAATTTCTTTGCTACACTGAAGCTCGAAAATTCGATTCGCTTTATCCTAACAAAGCATTACTGAAACACTATTTTTAGCGCTTTATTCAACCAAATGAGGAAATGAAAATGGCTTATACTCTACCTGAATTACCTTATGCCTACGATGCATTAGAACCGCACTTTGACAAACAAACCATGGAAATTCACCATTCCAAACACCATCAAGCCTATGTGAACAATGCCAATGCGGTGTTAGAAACCTTGCCGGAGTGGCAAGACAAATGTCCCGGTGAACTGATTGCTAATTTGGACAAAATCCCTGCTGACAAACGCACCGCACTTCGCAACAATGCCGGTGGACACGCTAACCATTCACTGTTCTGGAAAGGGTTGAAATTAGGTACTACGTTACAAGGCGCATTGAAAGACGCTATCGTGCGCGATTTCGGTTCTGTTGAAGCATTCCAAGCAGAATTTGAAAAAGCGGCAGCAACCCGCTTCGGCTCAGGTTGGGCATGGTTAGTGCTGAATGACGGCAAATTATCCGTTGTCTCCACCGCCAACCAAGACTCACCATTGATGGGCAAAGAGATTGCAGGTGTAGCAGGCTTCCCGATTTTAGGCTTGGATGTTTGGGAACACGCCTATTATCTGAAATATCAAAACCGCCGTCCGGATTACATCAAAGCCTTCTGGAACGTCGTCAACTGGGACGAAGCAGCCGCTCGCTTTGATAAAAAAGCATCTGATTGCTGCTGTCACAGCAAATAACGTATTGATAAAACGTAAAAAGCACTCAACACGAGTGCTTTTTACTGCTGACAAAGGTTAAA